>JANYGM010000378.1 GCA_025362415.1 bacterium | reverse complement strand
ACCGTCAGCTAAAGCAGACGGCAAAGAAAGTAAAAAAAAAGAAATATAGTCTTCAAGTGCTTTAAAGTCTGTTTTGCCGTCTGCTTTAGCTGACGGTGCAAAGAACTTCAAGTGCCTAAACAAGAGTAAATGAACTAGCCTGACGGCTATGGGGCAAGCCCAGCCCCTACAAATACAACTTGTCCTACACCCGTTATTAGAGAAAAGACTTCTGGAATAGAAGATGTTTTTGAGCGCATCTTTCAAAAAACTTAAACTAAAACACAGAAATTAAAATATAATTTCTGTGTTTTTTGTTTATTCCATTGATTTATCAATAAGTTCTGCCAAGTCATAAACTCTTACGGTGCTTTCTTTTTCCTTGTTTTTGATGCCATCACTCATCATTACCATACAAAATGGACAACCAACCGCCACAACATCAGGTGTAGTTTCTAGTGCTTGTTCAATGCGCTCAATATTTACTTCTTTTGTGCCTTTTTCTGCATCTTTAAACATTTGTGCGCCACCAGCACCACAACAAAGCCCTTTAGCTTTGCTTGCCTTCATCTCAAAAAGTTGTGCATCAAGTGCCGCAAGCACCTCACGAGGAGCTTCATAAATATCATTGGCACGCCCCAAATAACAGGAGTCGTGATAGGTGATGCGTTTTCCCTTAAATTCTCCGCCACCTTTTAGCTTTATTTTGCCTTCATTGATAAGTTGTTGCAAATAAACAGAATGATGTATCACTTCATAAGTGCCTCCAAGCTCTGGATATTCATTTTTTAGCGTGTTGAAACAATGCGGACAAGCTGTAACAATTTTTTTTACGTTATAAGCATTCAGCGTTTCTATGTTAGAAATTGCCTGCATTTGGAAAGTAAATTCGTTTCCTGCACGCCTTGCAGGGTCGCCTGTGCAAGATTCTTCTGTGCCAAGCACCGCAAAATTAACCCCAACTTTATTGAGTATTTTAGCAAATGCAATAGTAACCTGTTTGTATCTTTCATCAAAAGAACCTGCACAACCTACCCAAAACAATACTTCTGGTGCTTTTCCTTCTGCAGCTAGTTGTGCCATTGTAGGCACTTTAAACGGTTTTATATCTGTTGTCATATTTTGTTTGATTACTTTTTGTGTTTATCTGACACTTTTAATTGTTATGCCATCTCTGCTAAATCAGGGAATTTTTGAAGTATTTTTTTCAAAAGAGCTTCATTTTTGAGTTCTTTCTCTTGGTGTTTTAATTCTTGTTGTTTGAGTATATCAACTTCTTCTTTAAGTTTTTCAGTTTTCTTTTCTAGTGGCGCATTTGCAGCTCTTCTATCCCAAATAAGTGCACCAATAAGCACCGCAAGAAAAGCCATCATACCCAAAGTTAGATTACTTTGCATATCTATACGCTTGTCTATCCCATCAAGGCGTTTATCCATACTATCAAAGCGTTTGTCTATACCATCTACTTTGGTAGCCGTAATTGCTTGTTGTTTAGCAAGTTCTGTAATTTGTTTGCTGGTTTCAATTTGTTGTGCAGCCATTTGCTCCGCTAACTTATCAATTTTGTCAGAGAGTTTGTCTATTTTGTCTTGTGCTGATGAATTAGTAGAAATCAGCAGCATTCCCAAAAATAGCATTATTAAAAGGAGGTTTTTCATTTTATATAATTTTTTATTAGATTTAAAATTTTTGTATTCATTCACAATACTATACATAGTTATTGCTCGTCGTTCCCCACGTTCCACGTGGGGTTATGATTGTTAAACCCTTTCAGGGTTTTTTAATACAGTTTTTTATCTCAAAACAACCACAACGTGGTTGAACTATCATAACCCCAGGTGGAACGTGGGGAACGACAAATAATTTTCTATTGCAAATATACAAAAACTTGCCTATATTTGTTTTGTTATTACAGAAAATCTTTTTACAAATTTTTTATAGAATTTTTAATTTTGCTTTACACGTCATCACTTTGTGTAGGTTATCCAGCTAGCACCTATGCTAAAAAAACACCAAAAATCCTTTTAGAAAACCTTAATATATCACTCAAAAGTGGTATTTTGGTTTGTTTGATAGGACAAAATGGCGCAGGAAAAAGTAGCCTAATGCGTACACTTGCAGGACTTCAAAAACCGTTAGAAGGAGATATTTTTATAAATGATATTTCTTTGAAAAAGCTTTCAGAAATAGAACTTGCCCTAAAAATTTCTGTCGTACTTTCAGAAAAAATTGATAATCAAGCTATTAGTGTACAAGAACTTGTGAGTTTGGGGCGTTATCCACATACTACGTGGCTTTCTGAACTCTCTGAAAATGATAAAAATATTATTGAAAATGCCCTTACACTCACCAAAACCACAGAAATAGCCACACAAACACTCTCACAACTTTCTGACGGACAAAAACAACGTGTTTCTTTGGCACGTGCATTGGCACAAGATACACCTTTTGTGCTTTTAGACGAGCCTACGGCACATTTGGATTTGCCTAGTCGTTTGCAACTTTTCAAAATGATAAAAAATTTGACTATCACGACAAACAAAACTTTTCTTGTTTCTACCCACGAGTTAGACCTTGCTTTGCAGGTGGCAGATGTCGTTTGGCTTATTGATAATCACAAAAAACTCCACATAAAAACACCGCTAGAGATGACTCAAAGCGGTATTTTAGAAGAAACTTTTGCAGTAGAAGGACTTTTTTTTAATAAACAAACTGGTAGATGGGAGTTCTAAAAGATGTTTGTTTCACAAAAAAATGTAGCAATAACCATTTTATAGTTATACAAGTGCAGTTTTCTTTTTTCCTTTTTCTTTTTTAGAATTATCTGAAATATTGTTATTTTTTAATTTGTAGTTTTTTATGTGTTCACTTATTCCAAGTTCTTCTGCCTTCGTTAAAGGGCGACTTTGAATTATAAAATCTATTCCTTTTGGTTCTTTGATGTGTCCCATAATTATAAGGTTTTAAAGTATTTTTCTACTAAAATTGTTGCGGCTTTTGTTTCTAAAATCATCAGGTGATTTCCAAAATGGTAAGCTCCTAAAGTATTTTCGTAATGTTCTATTAGTTTTGTTTTAGCTGTGAATGATAAGAAGCCATCAAACCCCCTTTGAAATGAAACTTTACAGGCAAATGCAACTAAATTTCCTGCTACGCCCTCATATATTTTATTTTGTCCAAGATTAAAAGGAGCACTCTCAATTAAATCCATATAAATATGGTCAGTTTTTATTGTAAAACTTATAAGCCCTTGTATAATGTCTGGATTGCCTACAATATTTAATTTATATATTTCTCTGCTGTTGTTGGCTAACTCTTGTTTCCAATTAAATAACCATCCATTTTTCTTGGTGCATTGTTTCAAATCTTTGGTTGTAAACATTGAAACTTCTGTCTGAAAACTATCCCCTGATACAGTGTTTTGTATAGAGTTAGTTAGTTTGTCAATAATAAAATCTAAATACACTTTTTCATTTTTTTTCATTTTCGCAATATTGATACGTAATCATTCTTACACCACTCTCCAAATATAATAAATATATTTTTATTATCCAAATATATTTTAATTGATTTTGTCTAGCCAGATGTTTCCAACTGACTACACAAAAAACTTCACATAAAAACACCGCTAGAGATGACTCAAAGCGGTATTTTAGAAGAAAATTTTGCAGTAGAAGGGCTTTTTTTTAATAAACAAACTGCTAGATGGGAGTTTTAAGGGCGGTTTTGATTTTTTAGATTTCAAGTATTCTTTTTATTTCCTTCAGCAACCATTCATATCTGTTAACAATGTTATCTGTTGTCCAAACAGAATATTCATCTAATATTTTTTTAGTGATTTCAAATGAGGTCTTTCCGTCAAAACCTTTCCCTCTATTACCTTTATAGATTTCAACTTTATCCAAATAATTGCGGTTACTTGCTTGAATATTTTTATGTCCTGACAACAATGTTAAATTTCCTAAGCTATTCAATACTGGTTTTGCTGTATCTTCTGTAAAATAATCCCTCCAATTCAATTCTGCTTTATTCCATCCTTTTGGTAAAATGTGTTCAGCGTGAAGGTCTCTTACAATTGGAATAAAGTCCCGTTTGTCTTGTTGAAAATACTCTACTGCTAGTAAAATAGGCTTCAGCCAATTTGTTCCATAAGCATCATCTGTTGAAAGAAAATGCTCATAATTTTCATATTTACCTAAGTTGTCTTGAAGTAATATTTTGATTTCTAAAATGGATGCTTTGTTTTTTACTTTTTTGAGAACATTAAATGACGTTTGTTTTATTCTATTTGACGTTCCATTAGCTATCCAACTTTGATAATAATATTTGGTAATTAAAGATTTTAGTTTATCATATTCTTTGTATTCAATTTGTTTGGCAGTTGTCAGTATTGATTTCCAATAAACGGACTGTCTCAAACATTTAAGCATTGAAATTTCTTTGTCATTATTATCATTTTGAATTTCCAAAAGATTTTTAGCAAACTTCTCAATATCTAAAATTATTTTTTGAGGGTTGCCCTTTACAAATTGCGTTTTTAGCTCATCTTGTAATGCTCTTTTGGGTTGTTCATTTTTTAAATAATAGAGATACAGGTTAAAAATACCTTGTAAACTCTCTTCAGAAAGCGTTGCAGTATTTTCAATTCTTTTCCAAACTTCCGTGAAATTTAATCTTCTGTCTTCGTCCAAATTTTGCAGTAAATATGCCTTTATGATGTCTGCTGGTGTAAGGTCTAATCCTCTATCATTTAGAACTGTAAATAATTTTATAGCAAAACTCTCATCATAACAAACAATTTTAATCATTGTTGTTTTATTGAATAAGTAAGATATAAAATTTTCAATATTCTCAATATAATCTTCTGAATTTTTGTCTAGTGCCTTACTTATTAACTCTTTGAAGTAATAAGCTGTTTGTAAAAATCTATTTTCTGCAACTTCTTTTTTTGAAGTATTAAAATTTATTTTATTGATTATGGTTTCTTCAAATAATGCCTGATTGTTTAGGTGAGTTGTTAGTTTTAAACGTTCTTTATTTTCAACTAAATCTTTTATACTGTTTGCAACGATATTTTTTTGAGGTATCTCTAAATTCAAGTCCCTCAAAGTACAAAATAAAATTGTCAAAGTAGTTAGACGTTGTTGCCCATCTACCACTTCAAAATTAGTTGCCTTTTTAACCACAACCGCTGAACCTAAAAAGTAGTTTGTATCAATTGAATTATCATCACAATTATTTTTATAGGCATCTAAAATATCATACCAAAGTTGCTCTACCCTTTCTTTATCCCACGAATATGGTCTTTGATAAATAGGCATTTGATAAAAAGCATCAGTATCACCAAATATTTGCTTAATACTTTTCGTTTCAGGTTTAAATATTTCTTCTGTACTCATATTTTATAATTAATTGTTTATTGTGAGATTTAATAAAATCTCTTGTGGCGTGTTAGGTTATAACTGCATATATTTCTCCCCAAACATAACCAAACTATTTTTATTATCCAAATATTTTTTAATTTATTTTATGCAGTCAGATGTTTCCGACTGATTACACAAAAAAAGCCATCATCAAACCAAAAGCCACTTTCATAAATTAAAATGCCCTTTTCATAAAACTGGAACTAATATTAAGCTAAAAGTATGTACTTTTGAATTGTTAAAAAATACGAATAACCAAAAAACTACATTTATGAAAAAAATAACACTTTTAACTATTCTTTGTTGTTTATATTTTTATGGATTTGCGCAAAAAAACAACTTAGAGGCAAACAAAGATTTTCTATCTGAATTCCCTGACCTTGCGCAAAATTCAAAAATAAATGGCAAATATAGCCTAAAAACTGTCAAAAAAGGAAGTATGCCTTTTGAGAAAATTGCAGCTATCAAATACCAAGAAATGCTTTATAGCGGTGCAAAGCCTGAAACTATGCAAAAATGGCGTATTTTTCCGTTAGGAAAATATAAAATATCTGAAAATGTATATTTGATACTTTATTTTTCTGATTATATGGGCGTGAAACGTGGCAAAAATGAGTTTGACCATACGCTTAATATTTCTACAATAGACATAGAAAAAAGTGTCCAAATAAGCACTAATCAGGGAAATGACGGAGAATATATTACCAAAAGTGAAGATGTTTTGAGAGAGCTTATTGATATGGGAATTGACAAAAAACGTATTACTAGGAATGCTGATTTTATTTGGAAATTCGTTTCTGCAAACTCTGCCTCTCTAAAAAGTACGTGGCTTTATGTTGATGACAGCAAGCAAAACAAAGTTTTTTTTATTTCTTGGAACAAAGAAGGAAATTTGAAATTTTTGTAAGTAATACATCAAATATTTATCAAATTGAATATAATAAAACCCTAAGCAAAATATTTTGCTTAGGGTTTTATTTTTTCTTAACACGAAGTTCATTAAGAAATACAAAATTAGGAGTTTATTTGCAACTGATTACTAATAGAGTTTTTATAGTTTGATTATCAAGTATTTAACAATAAATTGGCACTAAAAACCACCCCCAGCCCCTCCTTAAAAAGGAGGGGAGTAAAATTCCCCTCCTTCCTAAGGAGGGGTTAGGGGTGGTTTTGATA
>JANYGM010000229.1 GCA_025362415.1 bacterium | reverse complement strand
CTAAAAAGATGATTGAAAATGATTTGGATAATGAAATAATTTCAAAAGTAACAGATTTGACAATGGAAAAAGTGCAAAAAATTCGTGAAGGAAAACTTTAAAAACTAAATGCAAATATGACTTCAGTACAAAGATTGTTCTTACTATTATTTTTTTCTTTTAGCTGTCAAAGTAAAGAAAATAAGAGAGAATCTTTACAAAATAAACAAGATAGTGTCTTTGTTAATTTTCAAGATAAACTTGCTTTCTTAGGTATTCACTACAAATACTACAATCCAGTTATTTTAGATCCTGGAGATGATGATTTTGCGGCACTCAGTCAATCTAAGAATAATTTAAGAGTATCTAAACAAAAACTTTCCCAAATAGGAATAGACTCTCTTATGGGTTCTCGTATAGATTCTAGTAGCTATTATAGGCTATTTTCATTTCATAAGTTAGAAAATGGCTGCTTTGTTTTGGGTTTATCTAATAATATGGAGGGTGGTACTTTTATGGAATTTCTTTTTTATGACTCAAAAGGAAAATTCATAAAGGACATATTTGGTTTAGGGTGTTGGGGTGATGCAGGAGCAATGATAGGAGGTTTTGCTACTTTTAAGAGTGATACTTTTAACATTCAACAGTTTAACTCGTGGCCTAGTGATTATACGCCTAATCATTCGTTTTCAAATCTCGTTTATAAAAATTATAGAATTAGATTTGATAAAAATAATAATGTTTTAGTTGATACTTTAAAAAGTATAAAATATAAAAATTTAATGCGTAATGAGTTTGAGTACAAACTAGATAGAATGTATAATGGAGGTGGCGTAAAATATCCTTTTGGAAGAGATTAGTAACTTCACAAAAAATATAATAAACTGATTATGAATACTTTGTATTTCATTCATAATTCACAATTTAAAATTCACAATTACTTATGTTTGATAATTATGATGTAATTGTCGTGGGTGCGGGACACGCAGGCAATGAGGCAGCAGCAGCAGCGGCAAATATGGGGTCTAAAACCTTACTAATCACTATGAATATGCAAGTGATTGGGCAAATGTCCTGCAATCCTGCAATGGGTGGCGTGGCAAAAGGGCAAATAGTACGTGAAATTGATGCGCTGGGAGGGTTTTCTGGCATTATCAGCGACAAAACAATGATACAATTTCGTATGCTTAACCGCTCAAAAGGTCCTGCAATGTGGAGTCCACGTTGTCAAAGCGACCGTATGCGTTTTGCGGAAGAATGGCGTTTGACATTAGAAAATATCCCTAATTTGGATTTTTTCCAAGATATGGTAGCGAGTTTGCTCGTGAAAGATGGGCGTGTGGTGGGTGTGCGCACAGGTTTGGGCGTAGAAATCACTGCAAAAGCCGTTATTTTGACAAGTGGGACGTTTATGAACGGACTTATTCATATTGGAGAAAAACAATTTGGTGGTGGGCGCACTGGCGAAAGTGCGTCTTACGGCATTACAGAGCAATTAGTGAAGTTGGGTTTTGAGGCTGGACGTATGAAAACTGGTACGCCTGCACGCATTGATGGGCGTTCGCTCAACTATAACGCAATGGAAGAGCAAAAAGGGGACGAAAATCCTAGTAAATTTTCGTTTACAGATACGCCTGCACTCACAAAGCAGTTAAGTTGTCATATAACTTACACTAATTCAGCTGTTCACGAAACTTTGAAAACGGGTTTTGAGAAATCTCCTATGTTTCAAGGGCGTATTCAGGGCTTAGGACCTCGTTATTGCCCTTCTATTGAGGATAAAATCAACCGTTTTGCAGACAAAGACCGTCATCAGATTTTTGTTGAGCCAGAAGGTTGGAATACCGTAGAATGCTATATCAATGGTTTTTCATCATCTTTGCCTGAAGACGTGCAATACAAGGCACTAAAACAGATGGTAGGCTTTGAAAATGTCAAAATGTTTCGTCCTGGTTATGCTATTGAGTATGATTATTTTCCGCCAACGCAACTAAAACTTTCTTTGGAAACCAAAATAATAGAAAATCTTTATTTTGCAGGACAAATAAATGGTACAACTGGTTATGAAGAGGCTGCCTGTCAAGGACTTATGGCTGGTATCAATGCGCACAATAAAATCCAAGAAAAAGCAGAATTTATTTTAAAGCGTTCTGATGCTTATATTGGCGTTTTGATTGATGATTTGGTGAGTAAAGGCACAGATGAGCCTTACCGTATGTTTACCTCTCGTGCAGAATACCGCTTGCTTTTGCGTCAGGATAACGCAGATTTACGTCTTACACGCAAAGGTTATGAGATTGGTTTGGCATCAAAAGAGCGTTTTGATGCAGTTGTGGCAAAGGAAAACAACGTAAAACATCTTGTCAATGATTTGAAACAGAAAAAAATACAGCCTGATAGCATCAATGAGGGCTTATTAAGTTTAAATTCTTCTGCTATTCGTGAGAAAGCAAGTTTTGGAACGCTTCTAAAACGCCCTGAATTATATATCAACGACCTTTCTGCGGTAAATAAAGAACTGAATGATTATCTTTCAAAATATACACCAGAGGAAATAGAACAAGCAGAGATTTTTATTAAATATGAAGATTATTTGGTAAAAGAACAAGAAAATGTGCTTAAAATGTTCAAATTAGAGGATTTTCATATTTTTGAGGACTTTAATTATGACCGTATTAAGGCACTTTCTACGGAGGCACGCCAAAAATTGGTTAAAATACGTCCTAGTACATTGGGGCAGGCAAGCCGTATTAGTGGGGTTTCTCCTTCGGATATTTCTATTTTGATGATTTATTTAGGGAAATAGAGAGATGATTTTCAATTTGATTAAATAGGTCTGTACCGTAATGCAATGAAGGTCAGACCAATATTGATTTCTCTAAAATAATCATAACTATAATTAAGGAAATAACAAAAAAATCTTATTTTTGAATGATTAAATTATTGGTCAGACCTTCGTTTCCCTACGGTACAGACCATAATATAATCATTCAAAATAAATTCACAAATAATTAACTAATTTTAGAGAAATAAATATTGGTCTGTACCGTAATGCAATGAAGGTCTGACCAATATTTATTTCTCTAAAACAATCATTCTTATTTTATGGTTCTTTTATCCAATAATCTCTATCATGTTTATAATCAAGGAAATAACAAACAAACCTTGTTTTTTGATGACAAAGATTATGAATATTTCTTGAAAAATGTAGAAGAGTTTTTAAAACCTCATTGTAATATTTTATCATATTGTTTGATGCCTAACCATTTTCATTTTTTGTTAGATATAACAGAAAAATCAGTAATAAAAATGCGTTTAGGGGGTATTGAGATTGATAATGTAACAAATGCGTTTAGAAAAATACTAAGCAACTACACACAACAACATTTTAATCAAAAATACAACCAAACAGGTTCATTATTTAGGCAAAAAACAAAAAGCAAATGTCTTTCTTGTGATGATTTAGGGAGTTATGGCTTTGTTTGTTTTCAATATATACACCAAAACCCATATAAAGCAGATTTGGTACAAAAATTAGAAGATTGGGAATTCTCCTCTTTTAAAGACTATGCAGGATTTAGAAAAAATACACTTTGTAACCAAGATTTGGCTTTTCAATACATTAATTTTAGTAATACAGATTTTTATAATGAAGCTTATAATGTTATTGATGAGGCAAATATCAAGAAAATATTTCAATAAATGATGTTACGCAGTTTAATTAAATTGGTCTGTACCGTAATGCAATGAAGGTCAGACCATTTAATTAAACTCAAAAATCTACTAAGTAATTGAATCAATGGTAAAAACCATCTTAAAATTATCCTTAAACTACCATAAAAAATGCTTGATTTTCCTAATGCAAAGATAAATTTGGGGCTTTTTATCACCAAAAACAAAGAAGACTTCACTTAAAGTGAAGTCTTCTTTGTTTGTTTAATTATCTAGCAATAACTAATTTTTTTCTTGCTTTGATGTTATTCTTGCCTGTAATCTCTACGAAATACATACCAGACGCATATTTTTCTGTATTCAGCAAAAGTCCTTTATTTCCTTTTGTAAGCGTAAAAGTATCTACTCTTTTACCATAACTATCAAAAATAACTACTTTAAAATCTTCTGCAGTTTCATCTCTAAAACCTGTGAAAACCTCGTTTTGTGCAGGATTTGGATAAACAACAAACTCATTTTCAAGCGTTTGAGCCTGCGTTTGTGGGTCTAATGCTGTTGTTGGGTCTTGTGCAGAAATATTAGTAGTGATATTAAAGAAACCAGCTTGATAGATTTCTTTTGTAACCTCGTCTTGTATAAAAACAACTAACACAAGTTTATTACCATTATAAATCTTTGGTATATTTGCCCAAACAAGTTCACCAGTCTGAAACTGCGTATTTTGCAACCAAGTTTGCGCAATAAGTGTTCCTGAGGCATTTGGTATCATTCCTTTAACGACATTCTTAAAAGTAAGTCCGCCAAAGTTTCCACCTGTAAATGCTGTTCCTAGTATTTCTTGTTCTATCACAACAGTTTGCAAAATTACTCTACGTGTAAATGGCTCTAAAGCCTTCACATTAGCCTTAAATCTAAGTTGTTGTGCAGTAGAAGAAAAATCAACAGAAAGCTCAAAAGGAGATGCTTCTAGCGTTCTTTTGTTATAAACTGGCGTTCCCCATTCAGAGAATTTACGGTTTTCTATTGTGCCATCAATAGCCGTTCTTGGCACTTGCGACACACCATAAAACAAAGCTCTTGCACTTGGAACTGCCGTATTATCTGCATTCATTGGGTCTGCTCCTGGTACGTTGGTATGGTACTGAATATTATAAATCTCGTTTTGTGCTGTCGTAGGAGGAAAATTATTGATAACCGTATTTTCTGTATTTGCTTCAGAACTACTCGCATTAGTAAAATGCTCCAACAAAGATATTCTGTTTCTATTACCAATAAACACTTCATCAAAAGCAAAACCATCAAAAGTAGTTCCCACAGGATTATCAGCATTGCTACCAAAAGCCACTCTAAAACGCACAGAAGGCTTCCCTTTGAATTGGTCAAGGTTAAACTTAGCAACTTTGTATTCTGTAAATGTATTGCCTGTCCAAGCATTAACAACAGATTGTCCGCCAGGTTGTGCAATAATCCCCGCCGTATTGTACCATTCTATGCCTTCATTGATAGTTCCTACTGCTTCCCACGTTACACCGTCATTGATAGATGAATAAAGCACTGCCCCATCACTTCCTCTATCCGTATCATACCAGACTTTCATAGAAATCATTGGTTTGGTAAGGGTTGGGTCAGTAAAATTAAAGCAAGGACTTTCTACATAAGAACGCTCATTTGGATAAAA
>JANYGM010000212.1 GCA_025362415.1 bacterium | reverse complement strand
TTATCCACGCCCAAAACCACTTCCATAAGTGTCAGGGAAATAAGGCTTACAAGTGCTTGTGCCGTAAATATGTGAGAGAAAAAAGTTTCAAGATGTTCCATAAGCAGAATAGTTGTGAGTTGTGAGTTGTGAACTGTAAATTGTGAGTACAATCCATCATTAGTTAATAAGTTAGAATTTGGTGCAATTTATGTTTTTAATTTTTGATAACAAAAAAAAGTTTCTTTTGTTAAAAGATGTTTCGTACTTCGTACCTCAAACCTCGTACTTTATTTACCTTCTATCATCATCATTTTCTAACATACTAAGATAGCTTTGATAGCGGCATTCTGCAATTTCACCTGCTTCTACGGCATCACGTACCACACATTTAGGCTCGTGTGTATGAAGGCAATTATTAAATTTGCACTTATTCAAAAAATTTCTCATTTCTGGAAAATAATGCGAAAGTTCTGCAGGAGAAATATCCATAAGTCCTAATTCTTTTATGCCTGGCGTATCAATAATATAGCTATTTCGTGTTATTTCAAACATTTGGGCAAAAGTAGTTGTATGAATTCCTTTGTTGGCAAAAGTAGAAATTTCTGCGGTACGAATATCCAAAGCAGGGTTTAGTGCATTGACAAGGCTAGATTTGCCCACACCAGAATGACCAGAAAGAAGTGTTTTTTTGTCTTTCAATGCAAATTCAAACTTATCAATATTGAGGTTTTCAGTTGTGGACGTTTGCAGACATTTGTAGCCAATTTTCTCATAAATTTCTACTAGTTCCTGCTGATATTCTAAGCCTTCTTCACTTAATAAATCCGTTTTATTGAAAATGACCACCGCAGGAATGCGAAAACTCTCCGCAGCTACCAAAAATCTATCAATAAAGCCCAAAGAAGTGCGTGGAGAGGTAAGTGTAGCAATAATCATAGCTTGGTCAAGGTTGCTAGCTATGAGTTGCCCGTGAGCGGTTTTATGCACGGATTTTCTTATGATATAATTATCTCGTGGCAAAATATTCGTAATCACGCCTGTTTGCTCACTTTCGTTTTCAATTTCGTAGATAACCCTATCTCCTACTGCAATAGGATTAGTAATTTTGAGTTCTTTCGTCTTAAATTTACCTTTCAAACGGCATTTCATCACCTCACGAGGTTGTTGATTATCCACTTGTAAATCATCTGATAAATTTTCTTGTAAAATAGTTTCTTGTACTTCATACCACGAGCCAGTGGAGCGAATAACTAATCCTTGCATTTATTATTTTTCATTTTTAATATTTTAATTGATAACCATTACAAAAGTAACAAAAAAAGAGATAAAAATGTGTTTATTTAGTAATGTTATTTTTCTTTGATAAGTTTTTCACTAATTTTGCTCAAATTGATTGTATAAAATAACACCCAAAACAACGTGAATTTCATAGATACACACGCCCATATTTACGACAAAAAATTCGTAGAAGATATGCCCCAGCTTCTTGCACGTATGCAGGTAGCGCAGGTAAGTCAAGTTGTGATGCCCAATATTGATAGTGAAACCATAGAAAGTATGTTACTTTTGGAGGAGAAATATCCAGATATTTGCATAGCTACAATGGGACTTCATCCGTGTTCTGTTGATGAAAACTTCCAAAAAGAACTTTATATCATTGAAAACTGGCTTTCTAAGCGCAAATTTGCTGCTATTGGAGAAATGGGAACGGATTTGTATTGGGATAAAACTTTTTTTGATGAGCAAAAAGAAGCCTTCAAAATACAAGCTAATTGGGCAAAAAAATACCAAATTCCTATTATTATTCATTGTAGAGAGTCTTTTCTGCCTACAATAGAAATGGTGGAAGATTTGCAAGAAAGTCCGCAAAATACAGAAAATACGTTGAAAGGTGTTTTTCATTGCTTTACAGGCACGCAAGAAACGGCTGAAAGGGTGATTAAGGCTGGGTTTATGCTCGGAATTGGAGGCGTTTTGACTTACAAAAACTCTAATCTTTGTGATGCGCTTAAAAACATTGATTTGAAACATATTATCTTTGAAACGGATAGCCCTTATTTGCCTCCTGCCCCACACAGAGGCAAACGTAATGAGCCTTCATTTGTACCCATCATAGCGCAAAAACTAGCTGAAATAAAAAACATTTCTTTAGATGAAATAGCCAAAATCACTACAGAAAACGCTAAAAGACTGTTTGGAATTTGAGGTTTTTGAGGTACGAAATACGAAGTTTGAGGTTTGAAGTATGAGGTACGAAATTTTTAATATTTCTCGTACTTCGTATTTCAAACTTCGTACTTTACATTTACCTTTAAAGGCTTTTTTATTGAAAAACTCAAAACTATTATTTTGCTAATTTCCAGCGTATTCCGCTATAAATCATTGTACCAAAAATAGGCGCATAAATAACAGATGCATCAAAATTATTGCCAAACGGTTGTGTAGGGTCAATTATTGGATTTTCTTGTGTATAATTTCCTAAGTTTTCGCCGCCAACATAAAACTCAAAATCTTTCCAAAAATGCGACACTTGTGCATTAAATACCCAAAAATTTGGAGAAAATTGTGGTCTTTGCAAATCCGTTGGATTAGTTTTTGTGCTTGGCAGACGTTGTGCGCCATTCCATTTGCTCGTAAAATCAAATTGCCAGCGTTTTTTTGGCGTTTGATACGAAATAGTGGCTAAAACCTTATCCCTGCTCACGTAAGGGCGCATTTGTTGCACACCTCCAAGTGGCATCTGCACATCAACATACTTGTAAGAAACACGTATATCTAACTTTTTAAGCGGTTTTATTGAAGTTTCTATCATAAAAGCATTGGCAAAAGAAACTGCATTATTGATATTGCTAAGTTGACTAAAACGCAATTCACGAGGGTTTTCCAAATCCACAATCAGCTGATTTTGGAAACGAGTTTGATAAAATTCTGCACTAATTTCACCCTCACCAGCCATAAAATTAAAATTTTGGGTAAAATTCAGCCCATAATTCCAAGATTGTTCAGCTTTTATGGCATCTGTAACCACTATTTTCCTTGCGCTCATCAAATAAGCTGTATTTTCAGAAATAGGATTTGGCACTCTAAAACCACTTCCTGCGCTTGCACGTAGCGTTCCATCTGTCCAAACAACATATTTCAGATGCAAACGTGGTGAGAAAAACACACCATACAAATTATGGTTATCTACTCTTGCGCCTGCCACAAGGCTAAATTTCTCTAAATATTTGTAATTATATTCTCCAAAAATACCCAAAACGTGTTCTGTACGTCTAAAACTAGAATCTCTAAAAGCCTCATTATAAGCATCTAAAACATAACTTGCACCAACTTTATAGGTATGATTAGTTGTACCTATAATATCTTGATAAATAAAATTTCCATAAAGATTTTTTTGCGTTCCTGTGTATTTTCCGAGTGCAGAAGTACCCCAAAACCCTGTTTGGTCGTGGTAAGTACCAGAAAAAATAGTACCAATGCTTCTAAATGGCTTTTTAGGAAACATAAAACCATTTTTCATAAAAAACTCACTTCTATTTATCTTCATTTCCACTTCATAAGGTACGTGAACACCATTATTATGAGAAGTATGATGTTGTCCTCCTTGCCTTTTATCAGACAAAAATTTTATACCATATTGCCCTTTGTGTGTGCTTGTACTGCGTTCAAAACGACTTAAAGCATTTACTTGAGAAAATGAAGGCATATCTAAAAAACCATCATTATTGAAATCAAAAGCGTGTTTTTGTTGGCTTGCGTGTGTGAGCAAAACAGTACTCCATTTGTCAGAAATTTTTTGAGAAAGATTAAGGTTTCCCTCAAATCTATTCATTTGATTGGCATAAACATTCGCTAAAATGCGGTCTTCTGTGCAAGGTTTGATAAGTTCTACATTGATTTGTCCTGTCATTGCCTCGTATCCGTTTACCACAGAACCTGCTCCTTTGCTGATACTGATGCTTTCTATCCACGTTCCTGGTACAAAATTAAGCCCTGTACTGCTTGCCAAGCCACGTACAGAAGGCATATTTTCAGTAGAAATCTGCGCATAAGAGCCATCTACACCTAAAAAACGGATTTTTTTCGTGCCTAAACCTTCATCTTGTGAGTGAACATCAACGGCAGCATTTGTTTCAAAACTTTCTGACAAGTTGCAACAAGCAGCTTTTTTGAGTTCTGTGGAAGTTATTTTTTGTGTAAATTCTGTGCCTGTGCCTGTGAGTAAGCCTTTTTGTTGCGCAACGACAACTGCACCATTGGTTTCATCTGTTATTTCTTTCAAAGAAAAATTAACAAAACCTTTTTTATCTGCATTAGCCATAATACAAAGCGTATCATTTTGATAACCAACCATTTGTGCCACAAGAAAATGCTGTTTTTCGTGTTTTTTAAGTTTGTATTTACCTTGAAGGTCAGTAATTACGCCTTGTGCAGGATTTAGGCTATCTATTTTTGCCCAAGTGAGCGTTGCGCCTACAAGTGCTTCACCTGAAAGAGATTTTACAGTTCCAAAAACAAATTCACTTTTAAGGTTTTGTGAATTATTTTGGGCGTGGCTTTTTGTAGTAAATAAGATAGATAATAATCCTAAAAACAAAGAGATAACCACCCCTAGCCCCTCCTTCAAAGGAGGGGTACAAATTCCCCTCCTTCCTAAGGAGTGGTTAGGGGTGGTTATTAGTATTTTTTTATTGAGAAATTTCATTATTTTAAGTATTTTAGAATGAAAATATTATGAAAATAATTTTACTAAATAATTGATATTCAGTAAAATAACTAACAGTTTTTCAGTTCTCAAATTCTTAAAACGCCATACAAACACAATAAAAAGCGGTTTGCAATGGGTGGGGGCTTATTATAAAAAGCAAAAAAGATTTTCCTTTTTAC
>JANYGM010000202.1 GCA_025362415.1 bacterium | reverse complement strand
AATACCAAAACTATTATAAATATTTACCTCACTAAACGTAATGCCTTCTTTTGAATTAATGATTGATTGAATTTTAGGGTTGACGGGACATACAATTTCTATGGGTCTTTCTGAAGTGCCTACCAAAATACCTATTTTTATTTGTTCTGATGCAGGATTTGGCGAGATATTGTATAGCTTTGTTTGAATATTACAAGGGTCAGCAGGGCTAGTAGGGTCACTAGGATTAGTAGGTGAGCCACAATTAACAATTTGAAAAGCCATTTCTTGCGTTTCAGCACCACAACCATTAGAGGCAGATACTCGTACACGACCTACTGATGCACCAGGCAAAAGAGTAAAATAAGTGCTTCTATTATCTCTATAAGCAATAGTTAACCCACTAATTGCCGTAAAATTAACAATTCCAGAATTGATAGTAGCAATCAAATAGCCTCTGCTGGTATAGCCAAGGCATAAATTATTTGTATTGGAAAGACTTAAGGGTATACTTAAACCACTAGTGTAGGTGTAGTTAACGCCTAACCCAGGTGGAACATTTACAAAAATGCTAAATGCAGGTATTGGGTAGGAAACACCACAATTTGTTATGGTAGCTTGTATGGTAGCAGCACCATATCCTAATGCTGAAATACTAGCAGTAGGCGTACCTTGCCCACCAGTCAAGATAATGTTACCAGTTACAACCCAAATGATAGTTGCGCCAGCAGGTACTGGGGGAATACTATAATACCCACTACCACTAGAACAGAAAAAACTTGTACCAGATATATAAAGGGCAGAAGTATTACCAAATAATACCCTTCTAACCGCTTTTTCTGCATTTACCAAACCATAACCAGTATCATTATCAAAACCTGCAGCCCCCAAATCTCTAGCTGTTTGTTGTAAGATAGTTCTTACCTCCACTTCTGTAAGGTTAGGATTAGCTTGCAACATCAAAGCCGCCACACCTGCCACTTGTGGAGCAGCCGCAGATGTACCTCCAAAATCAGTCATATAATTTCCAGCTACAAGACCATTTACGCCCATTCTATCCAAAGTGATAACATCTCCACCACCTCTATAAAAAAGTTCACCGCTTGGAGCAACCAAACTCATCTCAGGACCACGGTTACTATAATCCCATATTGTACCATTTTTATCAATAGCTCCCACAGCAATTACACCATTGAGCGTGCCTGGAAATTCCACGCCTGGTAACAATAGTTGTTTATTGCCTGAACTGAATATCACCACACAACCTTTACCATTTCTACCCAAAGTCCTTGCTCGTTGAATAGCCCTAATAATATTTATATCTGAGGGACCACCACTCCAAGAATTACTTAATATATCCGCATTGCCACCAAGTGGTTGCCAAGCCCACTCTATGGTTTGTGCAATTTCTCTATCTGAATATGCGTAAGGTGTTGCTCCTCCTCCAGCATTTACAAAAATTCTAGCAGGTATAATTTCTACATTAGTAGCTACTCCTCTCATACCTAAACCATTATTATGATCTGCTCCAATAATACCCGCACACGCTTGTCCGTGACTTTCTGGGGCATAAAGAGGTCGTCCCAAATTAGATGTATTTTGAGCATCATAACCATTTGGTGAAAGATTAGTTAAATCTTCGTGATCCTCTACACCTTCATCTAGTACAACCACACGAACACGAGGATTTCCTGTACAATTTTGCAGTAAAGCCCACGCCTCTGGTGCATTGATATCAATATTAGGAGTACCTCCATTTTGACTTGTGTTATTGAGATAGTATTGTTGAGGATATAAGGGATCATTATTCAAAGAAGCTGAAATAAAATCTGGTTGCACCCATTCTACTAAGCCACTTTGGTAGATGCTTTCGGAGAGAGAAAACAAATCTTTCACATCTTTCAAGTTAAGCAAATAAGAGTTATCATACTGATTTGGAGTAGCTGATACATACATACTCCCAAACAAAGCATTGACTTGAATAATACTACTATTTGGCTTTAAAGAAATGGTGATTTGCTTGGTAGGATACACTCGCTTACCTTGATAAGTGTAAGCGGTACTAAATTGAAGCGTGCTATTTGTTGCCTTTAGATTTTTCTTGGCGGTTTCAATAGCAATATTAGAAGCATTAGGATTTACTTCTACAAGTAAACTAACTGGGGATAAATCTTGAACAGATTTGATGGAAGGATTACTTGATAGTTGATTGCTAACTATAGTTTTACCCCCCCCATTATAGCATTACTATTAAATATAATAAAAGCACTAGCATCAGGTTGTAGTGTGATAACCTGCTTTTCACAACGGTAGAACGGATTCTGCGCAAAACTTACTTGCCACAAGCAAGATAAGAAAATGATAATAGATAGTTTTTTCATAGGTTACTTAGCTTCACATTTAGTGGAAATATTTGTTGCAATAACACAACTTTGAATACCACCAGAGCAGTCAGCTAACCAAGGTCCACATTGTGGTGCTTCTGTAAAAGCTTCAAAGTAAACTTTTTGATTGATTTTTTGTAAACTTACATCAAGATTTTTAATAATCACACAATTATTGTATTTGCCCCATTGTATTCCCATAGTTCTGTTTTTGATTTGTACTATGGTCTCGCAAGCATATAGTATTGAAGGATTATAACCACTACGCACGTAGTGTTCTGCAATCACTACGCCCTCAATACATTTATCTTGAGGGTTTGGGTCTGGTGCTTGTGTTGTTTTTTCGCAACTTGTGCCTACCATCAGCCCTACAAGAGCCAAGAAGCACAGTTTTTGTAACTTTTTCATAAAAAAAGAGTTTGTTTGTTTCTTACCCAAATTGAAGGCTTTAGGTTGTGCCTACTTTTCAGCACGTAAATCTAATAAAAAAGTTTATAAGAACCAAAAATAAGTATTTTATCTCTCACGCCTCTGGTGCATTGATATCAATGTTAGGTGTGCCACCATTTTGCCCTGTATTATTGAGATAATACTGCTGAGGATATAAGGGATCATTATACTTTTCTACAGGGGCTATAAAATCAGGGTGTGCA
>JANYGM010000163.1 GCA_025362415.1 bacterium | reverse complement strand
AAAACTTTAAAAAGGGAAAAGGAAAAACTGTTGCTGTAAAAGAGAAAAAAAAAACAACTAAAAAAGCAGTTAAAAAAGCTCCTGCAAAGAAAAAACCTGTTGCCAAAAAACCTGTTGCTAAAAAGGTTGTAAAAAAAGTTGTAGCTACTGATGATGAGCCAGTTAAGAAAGTTGTGGCTAAGAAAACTCCTGCTAAAAAACCTGCCATAAAAAAGCCAACTACAAAAGCTACTACAAAGGATATTGTAAAACCAGTAGTCAAAAAAATTGCACCTAAAAAAGTGATTGATAAAGAATAAACTGATTTTCTAAGATGGACATTCTTTCTAAACAATATTTTGATGCTTATTCTTTGCAAACTACTGATTTAGAAGAACTTGTTAGTGCTTTTAATTTTGGTAGTAAAAGTGAGGATTTGGTTTATAGTGTGCAAGCATCTGCCGTTTTTTCGTCAAATATTGAAGGAAATAGCGTTAATCTTAATTCTTTTATGAATTATCAGTTATCAAAAACGAAATTTAAGCCACACAAAGAATTACAGGAAATTGAAGATTTGATTTTGGCTTATAATTTTGCGCAAAAAGAGAAATTGACAGAAAAAAACTTCCTTAAAACACACAAAATATTATCAAAAAAAATACTGATTGCAGGCTTGAGAGGCAAATACAGAAATGATAAAGTAGGCGTTTTTGGAGAAAGTGGAATGGTTTATTTGGCAGTTGAGCCAGAATTTGTACCAAAAACAATGAAAGATTTTTTTGGAGAAATAAATACACTACTTTCTATGCAGTTAAGTATGGAAGAAGTTTTTTATTTTGCCGCATTTATTCATTTGAGATTTGTTCATATTCACCCTTTTAGAGATGGAAATGGGCGTGTTGCAAGAATTTTGGAAAAATGGTTTTTAGCAGAAAAATTAGGAGAGAAATTTTGGCAAATTCCTTCTGAAAAATACTATAAAGAAAATCAACAAAATTATTACAAAAATATCAATATTGGTATCAATTTTTACGAACTAAACTATGATAAATCTGCCCCATTTCTAACGATGTTGCCACAAAGTTTAAAACAACAAGGGTAATTCAGAATGAACGCCAACCCAAAAATTGATAAACGTCTGAACTATGATTTATTTGATTTTTGTGATTGCTATGATGTAGGAAATTACAACTCATACCAATATAAAAAATCAAAAAAATCATAGTGCAAACAACAAGCATTACAAAATATTGATAATCAATTTTATATATAATCTTCATAAACTAATTATAACAGCCTACTTATGATAAAACAAGAATATAAATACTCAGAACTTACTTCCAAAATAATAGGTTGTGCTATGACCGTTCATAAAGCATTAGGAACTGGTTTTCAAGAAGTAATCTATCAACGAGCTTTGGAAATTGAAATGAATTTAGAAGGAATAGCATTTAAACGAGAGTTTGAAATGCCAATATTTTATAGAGAACAACAGATTGGGACTCGTAGAGTGGACTTTTTGGTGGAAAATATTATTTCTGTTGAATTAAAAGCTAAAACAGTAATTGAAAATGTACATTTTGCGCAAGCAATAAACTATTTAGAAGCATATAATCTTGAAATTGGAATGTTAATCAACTTTGGAGAAACTTCTCTCAATTTTAAACGTTTAACCAATAAAAAATATAAAAACGTCTAAACTATGATTTTGAATGATTTTTGTGATTATTATGATGTAGGAAATTACAACTCATAAACGTCTGAACTATGATTTTAATTGATTTTTGTGATTATTATGATGTAAAAATTACAACTCATAAACGTCTAAACTATGATTTTGAATGATTTTTGTGATTATTATGATGTAGGAAATTATAACTCATAAACGTCTGAATTATGATTTTGAATGATTTTTGTGATTATTATGATGTAAAAATTACAACTCATAGCAATCATAAAAAATCAAGTAAATCATAGTGCGGACAGCTATCCATACATTTGTGCTAGTTTTTCAGCGCAACGCTCACCGTCCATAGCCGCAGACATAATGCCACCTGCATAACCTGCACCCTCGCCACAAGGAAAAAACCGCTTTAAAACAACGTGTTCAAGTGTTTCTAGGTGGCGAGGTACTTTTACAGGAGAAGATGTACGACTTTCAACACCAATTATTTGGGCTTCATTAGTGAGATAACCACGCATTTTTGCGCCAAAAATCTTAAATCCTTCCTTCAAACGAAACGCAATTTGGGCAGGCAAAACCTCTTTCATATCCACAGACAAAAGTCCAGGCTGATAAGAAGTTGCCAAAAGTTCTGTTGAAATTTTATTATTTACAAAATCTTGCATCAGTTGTGCAGGCGCAACTTGTGTGCCTCCACCCATAATACAAGCCTTTTTTTCTACATTTTTCTGAAATTCTAAGGCTGCCAAAGCCCCAAAATCTGCATAATCTTGCCAATCTTGCGCATCAACAGACACGACCATACCAGAATTTGCATACTTAGAATCTCGTCTTGATGGCGACATTCCATTAACAACAATCTCACCACTAGCGGTTGCAGCAGGCACAATAAAGCCCCCAGGACACATACAAAACGAGAAAACTCCTTTATCTTCTCCCTTATAATTCACCTGACTAACAAGGCTATAAGAAGACGCAGGCAAATATTCTCCTCTATCAGCTTTATGATATTGGATTTTGTCTATGGCACTTTGTTGATGCTCAATACGCACCCCCAAAGCAAAAGGTTTTGCCTCAATATGAATTTTTTTCTTGTCTAATAATTCAAAAATATCACGAGCAGAATGTCCTGTAGCTAAAATAACCCCAATTCCTAAAAATTCTTTTTCTTGATTATCTTTATTTTCTTGATTATTAATTTTTAAATTTTGTGCAATTACACCTTTTATTTCGTTATTGTTGATAATAAAATCAATAACTTTCATATCAAAAATAAACTCTCCGCCAGCAGAAATAATACTCTCACGCATTTGTGCGACAATTTGCGGCAGTTTGTTTGTGCCAATATGTGGGTGTGCATCTGCCAAAATCTCTTCTTTTGCACCGTGAGCCACAAAAATCTCCAAAATACGCCTAATATCACCTCTTTTTTTGGAGCGAGTATAGAGTTTGCCATCTGAATACGTCCCTGCGCCACCTTCTCCAAAACAATAATTACTTTCTGAATTGACAATCTGACTTTTATTGATAGCCGCCAAATCACGCCTACGAGCCTGCACGTCTTTGCCACGCTCCAAAACAATAGGTTTTATACCCAACTCTATCAAACGCAAAGCAGCAAACATACCAGCAGGACCTGCACCCACAATGATAGCCTGCGGACAATCAGCCACATTTTTATAACTTTTTTTGTAGCTAATAATTTCTGTAAGTGGCTCATTTTGAGATATTTCTACCTGAATATTTACTTTTATCTCTCGTGAACGTGCATCTACTGACCTACGCAAAAGGCGTATGTGAGGGATATTGTCAGTATTTTCTAGCGTATTCGTTGGGAAATTTAATTTTTTTGACAGAAAATCTAATAAATTTTGTTCATCAAAAGCAATTTCTGGAGGCACTACAAGCGTAAGAGTTTGTTTCATTGGTTAGTTTTAAGCTACCTTTATGGTATTTTTATCAGAGAGCAAAGCAAGAATTTTATTCATTATTTTAGTTTCTAATTTTTGCTCTTTTTTAATTTTTTCTATTTCTTCCAATAGATAACCCAAAGTTGGAGAATTTTTATTATTATTAAATATAGCATACCTGAAATTACTGGCT
>JANYGM010000161.1 GCA_025362415.1 bacterium | reverse complement strand
TAAAAATCAGGATTTACAAGCAAAGTAAAATAGTCAAAATCTGTGTATGTACCATCTGTATAAGCTATTTTGAAGACACAAACAAGGTTAGTAGGAGCGGTTGGGCTTACTTGTATGTTGAAATTATCCAAAATATTGCTTTTGGAGGTATTTGTAGCCATTGCGCCCAATACGGAATTTCCATCAATAATAGTAATATTGCTATCAAAACACGTTAGTGTGGCTTGGAGGGCAGTAGTAGGAGTGAGGTAGTTTTTAAAATCAGCCGTAATAGTGGTAGTTGTACCAGCAAGAATATAACCATTATTTTGTGTTTGGTGATTGCTAGAACGCACATTTTTCACGTTCACATCAGTCAAAGCACGTTCTATGTTTAGCCTTCCATAACCCATTTTTCCTTGATATGTAGCAATATTTGCAGGTGTATAACCCAAAATGACATTATCTGCGGTACTTTCTAGCCTTGCACGTACCTGAAAAGCCGTTAAAGTTGGAAATTGCGCCCTAACGAGTGCAGCACCAGCCGACACAATAGGAGAGGAGAAAGAAGTACCATTCAGTACACTAGAAGAAGAATAAGAACTTAGAAAAACAGTAAAAAAGCCGTTGAATGGAGCTAAAATATCAAGTCCACGCCCATACGTACTAAGCACATTGTCATCTGTGGCTGTACCACCCACAGAAATTATATTTTTATAAGTTGCTGGATACCAATCTTGTTCTACGCCTGTATTTCCTGCTGCTGCTACAAGTACCACATCTCTATTGATGACACAATAATTATAAAAATCTTCTTCATATTGGGACGCACCGCCAGAGGTTGAGCCTTCACGTCCCCACGACATATTGATGATTTTTGCACCATTATTCATAGCATATTCTATTGATTCTTCAGGTTTTTGAGTGTTCAAATCATCAGAAACAAACTTTACAGGCAAATAACGACAATTAAAACCAACACCTGCCACACCAATAGCATTATCAGGCGTGGCGGCAGCAAGCCCTGAAACCGTACCACCATGATAGCCGTAAGGGTGTGGAAGTGTCAAATCTGTATCATTATCACCAAAATCAAAGTAGGCAGGGTGAAGGTTTCCCTGCATATCTGGGTGGGTTGTTGTAAAGCCAAAATCAACAATGCCCATAATCATAGCTGCACTACCTTTTTGGGTGTCCCACGCTTGATAAGCACGTACTTTGTTAAGGTGTTCAGTTGGGCTAGCAGGGGTTATACTTGGGTCATTAGGCACGTAAAGTGGCTGATGAAAACGGATTTTTTCTGCATATTCTACGGCAGGGTCTTGTAGAAGTGCTTTTATGGCATTATCCAAAGAGATATTTGGAGAAATTTCTAGCTCAAAAATACGTGTAAGGTCAATAAGTGGTTGTCCGTCTTTGCTACGAGCCTCACCTATGGGCGCAACACTTTTGGGAAAGCGTTTTTGTGGAGCTTTTAGGGCAAAATTTCTAATAGTTTTTTCGTTTAATTGCTCATATCCAACACTATTTTTTTTGAGTTTGAAAATGATTTTACCTTCCTCAAAAGTCTTTATATTGAGTTTTGGAAGATTATTAGTATTATTTTTTTGCGAAAAAACGGATTGTATTATTCCTAAAAAAAAGCAGAAGAGAAGAAGTTTTTTCATTGTTTTGAGGATTTTAATGTTTTGGGTTTTATTTATTTATCTCCAAAATTAGAAGATGTTGCTTTTTTTATTTTGTTATCAAGCACTGCTATTACTGCTTTTTGGATATCTGCGACAGGAATGTTATCTGTTGTCCAACCGTATGGGTAGGTAATGTGTCCTCCTGTTTTTTTATCTTGTTCACAAAGTAGATGTTTTAGACCTTTTTCTCCAATTTGTACTGTTTTTTCTACTACAAAACGTCTTTCTACTTTATTGCTGACTTTATCCAGCAGGAAAACTTTATAGGAAATATCCAAAACGTCTTTTGGGTCAATAAATGACCTAATAATAACTGCTTTTTGTCCATTCCATTCAAATTGTGCAACTGAAATACTTTTTATTTCTATATCTTCTTTGGGGAGTAGTTTTTTCTCAAAAGCTACTTTAAGTGTTGCAAACATACTATCCGCTCTCACGTACTCTTTGTTTGCGTTGAATGATTTTAGAAGGTTATAATGTATTTC
The DNA here is from genome assembly GCA_025362415.1 of bacterium. Taxonomy (GTDB): domain Bacteria; phylum Bacteroidota; class Bacteroidia; order Cytophagales; family Thermonemataceae; genus JANYGM01. Next base: position 2,583 of record JANYGM010000161.1, on the reverse strand, counting down.
ATAATCTTCATTATTTATTAGAAGTGCTGCTAAATATGCTCTTGAAGCCTTTTTATGGTCTTTATTGATATTTGTTTCTAAGAATGCAATGTTTGTAAGTGCTATAAAATGGTATCTACTTTCTTTTGAAAGATACTTAATTGCTTGATAATAGTTGGAGAGTGCCTTAGCAAAATCTTTTTTTCCTTGATGAATTTTCGCTATCCAATAATAGGGTTCTGGGAACGTATTTGGCAAGTTTTTGGCAATTTCAAAAACTTCTAATGCTTTATCAAATTGATCTTGGGCATAAAAAACCATACCTTTCTCATTCATATATTCTTGATTAGTAGGCTCTTTCTGCAAAGAAATCTCAATTTCTTTCAATGCTTTATCATACTGATTAGAATAGCGCAAGGCAAGCCCTTTATAAAAATGTACTGTACCATCATTTAGCCCTTTTGCAATGGCTTTATCATAGAATTCCACAGCTTTTCCATCATTTTCAAGTTGAAAAAATGCGTAACCAACCATATAAAGCTCTTCTGCTGTTAGCTTAGTTGCTTGTGTTTCAAGTTTGATGAGTGCTTGGTAATCTTTTTTCTGATAAAATTCTAGTGGAGTTTGTCCATACATAGGATAAAAGCCCAAAATCACTAAGGAGAATATAATTAGGTATTTCATATTATTTTAGGTTGTAGTTATTTTTTGGTATGTATTTTTGGTAACAAAATGCTATTATTAGTCCAATATGGGTAACCTTTATTTTTCTAGTTGATTTTTTTAACCGCAAAGAACGCAAGGTTAAGAATCAGTTTTTAATATTTTTTGTGTTCTTTACGCTTTCACTTTATGTCTTTGCGGTTAAAAGCAGCTTATTTCAATTCTTATCACAGTATATTATTGGTCAGACCAGTAACAAAATTTCTATTACGAATTACAGAAATAGCCGTAATTCGTAATTTGAAATTCGTAATTGATTTACACACTTACAGCAACATTCATTACAAAGTCGTCCATATCTAGTGCTACGCTACCAGCAACGACATCTTTTAGCTCAAAACTTACGGCTTGTACTTCCGTAGAAATATACGCTTGATGCACCAAAATAGCATTATCAACTGTTTCATTTAGTTTTTCAACTAGAATATTTATTTTGTCAGTAACCTCCAAATTCATCTCTTTTCTAAGATTTTGAATGCGGTTCACAAAATCACGGGCAATGCCTTCTGTCTTCAATTCTGGGCTTACAGCAATATCCAACGCAACCGTAATGCCATTTTCAGTAATCACAGACCAACCTGCAATCTCTTTTGCTTCCAAAAGTACCTCTTCCAAAGTTAGAGTAACAAAACCATCACTTACTGCTACTTCAAAAAGTCCTTCACGCTCCAATTTGGCTATATCTTCTTTACTAAAACCCTGAATAATAGCAGAAAGTTCTTTTATTTTGGTTTTATAAACTTCTCCTAGTCGCTTGAAATTAGGTTTGATGCTTTTTACCAAAACCCCAGAAGTGTCATCAATATACTCTATTTTCTTGATGTTTGTTTCATTCAAAATCAAATCTTCAATAGCAGTAACCTGCTTTTTCATCTTCTCTGACAAAACAGGAAGCAAAATACGGCTCAAAGGCTGACGCACTTTTAGTTTCTCTTTCTTGCGCAAAGCGTGGGTAAGAGAAGAAATCAGTTGCGCAAGTTCCATTCTTTCTTCCAAATCATTGTCTATCAATGATTTATTTGCTTCTTTCCAAAGCGTAAGATGTATAGAAATTTCTTTTGTTTTATTATCAGCAACCACCCCCAGCCCCTCCTTAGGAAGGAGGGGAGTTTTTTGTTCCCCACCTTTGAAGGAGGGGTTAGGGGTGGTTGTAAGAGCCGTATGATACAAATTTTTATACAAAAAATCAGCATAAAAAGGCGCAATAGGCGACATAAGTTGAGAAACCGTAGAAAGACATTCAAAAAGTGTTTCATAAGCTGCTTTTTTGTCTTCATTCATTTTGCCCATCCAAAAACGCTTACGACAAAGGCGCACATACCAATTTGACAAATGGTCGCATACAAACGCCTGAATGTTGCGTGCAGCACGAGTAGGCTCATATTCGTCATATGCCTGACCTGCTTCCACTATCAAAGATTGCAGTTTTGAGATAATCCAACGGTCAATTTCTGGGCGTTTTTCCATTGGCACAAGGTTGTTTTCGTCCACCTCAAAATTGTCCACATTGGCATACAGGGCATAAAAATTATAAGTATTTTGAAGTGTTCCAAAAAATTTACGTTGCACCTCCAAAATCCCCGCAGAACTCTCTTCTACAACAGTCATATTTTCATAAAACTTTGCATCATTTTTAGCGTTGAAAGCGTGTTTTACACCTTTTTCATCTTGATAAATTTTCTCCCAACTAAATTTCAAATTGTCCCAAGGATTGGTATTTTCTATCATATACCAACGTGTAGCATCAGCACCATAGGTATTTAGCACCAAAAACGGATTAACTACATTTCCTTTTGATTTTGACATTTTTTCACCGTTTCCGTCAAGCACAAGCCCAGTAGAAACGACATTTTTATATGCTACACTATCAAAAAGCATCAC
>JANYGM010000147.1 GCA_025362415.1 bacterium | reverse complement strand
ATAAAAATAGGTATTTTGGTAGGCACTTCAGAAAGACCCATAGAAATTGTATGTCCCGTCAACCCTAAAATTCAATCAATCATTAATTCAAAAGAAGGCATTACGTTTAGTGAGGTAAATATTTATAATAGTTTTGGTATTATGGTGTTGTCCAAACAAACCTATAAAGCCAAAGAGTTTATTATTCCACTCAAAACACTAAAAACGGGTTTGTATTTGGTGCAAATAAGTGAAGGAGAACACGTAGAAAGACATCAAATAATCATAGAATAGAAAAATATAACAAAAAGCCTTTCCTAAATATTTGGAAAGGCTTTTTTTGGAATAAGTTTTTTTACCACATAGGCACATAGAAAACATAGAAATACAAAGATTTACAAATGTAAATAAAAGTCTTTCAAAAGTGCCTTAAAACTATCTGTATAAGTGTTTTTCTCTGATTTTATAACTAAATTTCCTTCTAAAATATCTTCTTTATCCAAAACATTTACATTGAATTTCAAAGTACATATTTTTCTAAAAATTTTGTTGTTTTTCAAATGTTTTTCTGTATTAAAAATATTTAAGTTTTGGATAATTTGTAGCTTATATTTATTGGCTATTTGCTCAAAAAGGCTCATTTCGTATGCTGGAAGTAATATTTCAAAAGTACCATTTTCGTGCAATAATTGTGAAACAGACTTTGCCAAATCATCAAAAGAAAGTGTATTGGTATGTATTGCAAGGTTTTTATTAGGTGATTTTGATAAAAGATGATTACTAAAAAATGGAGGATTTGACACAATCAAATCATATTTTTGCGTATTATTTTTCCTAAAATCTTCCGCAAAATCTTGAATAGAAGTATTAAAAATGTCTATTTTATCAGCAAAAATGCTGTTTTTGATATTTTCTTGTGCTTGCAAAAATGCTTTTTCTTCAAGTTCAACTGCGTGTATAAATATTTGATTTTCAACACTTTGTTTTTTATCATCAGTGATGCGTTGTGCCAGCATCAACGACAAAATACCTGTTCCTGCACCAATATCCAATATTTTTGTGGTATTTTCTATTTTTAAAATCTTAGAAATATCAACACAAGCACCAAAAATGCAAGCCTCCGTACAGACTTTCATTGCGGTTTGCCCCTGCTCTATCCTAAATTTTTTGAACTGAAAATACGAATTTGACACTTTGAATTAGGAATTAGGAATTGTGAATTGTGAATTAAATGCAAAATATATCATACTTCATACTTCACACCTCACACATCACACCTAAGAACTTCTTGTTGGTATTTTGCTATTACAAGTTTTTCATCAAATTGCGCTACTACTTTTTTTCTACCATTATGTGCCATTTCTTGGCGTTTTTCTATGGACAAAAGTAGCATTTTTGTCATTTTATCTGCTAAATCTTGGGCATTTTTTGGCTCACACAAAAAGCCATTTAGTTCGTTTTCAACGACTTCTTTGCAACCTGCCACATTTGTTGTTACTATTGGTCTGCCAATGGCTGCCGCCTCTAAGAGTGTACGAGGCGTTCCCTCACGGTACGAAGGCAAAACCACACAATCAGACGCAATAATAAAAGGTTTTACATTATTTGTTTCTCCCAAATATTCTATCAAACCCTCTCCTACCCACGCATCTACTTGCGTTTGAGTGATGTTGAGCGTATTTTGTGTATCTATTTTACCTAGTAATTGAAATTTTATTTGAATATTATTTTGGTGATTTTTTTGCTGTTTTTTTATAATACGAATAGCATCAATATACTCCAAAATGCCTTTATCATAAATCAAACGAGCAATAAGCAAAAAAGTAAAAGTATTATTTTTTGGTAAAATATCAAAAGAAAACTCTTCTAAATTGATGCCTGAACCCGCAAGAAGAGCAGTTTTTGATTTTTCAAGCAGTTTTTTATCCAAAAAAATCTGTAAATCATCTTCATTTTGAAAAAATATTTTTTGAGGAAATTTAAAAGCCATTTTATACAAAAAATGCGCTATTTTAGCAGAAAAATTTTCTCGGATAAAAACCGTTCCAAGCCCAGAAACATTGCTCACAACAGGAATATTAAGCATTTTCGCAACAAAATTTCCATAAATATTGGGTTTTATGGTATAAGCAAAAATAACATCAGGACGAGTTTTTCGTAAGATTTTCCAAAGGGAAAAACAGTATTTCAAATCATTCAAAGGGTTGATACCTTTGTTGTCAAGTGGCGTTTCTATGAAGGTACAGCCCATTTCTACGAGCAAATGAGAATAATCATCTTTTGGTGCAAGGCAAATAATTTCATGTTTTTGCGCTAAAAAGTGCTTTATCAGCCCTGCCCGAAAGTTATAAATATTCCAAGAAGTATTCAGCAAAATAGTTATTTTCATTTAATTCATACAAAAATTAGTTAGGCAAAATTTAATATAACCACCCCTAAGCCCTCCTTTCAAAGCGGGGAAGAAACTCCCCTCCTTCCTAAGGAGGGGCTGGGGGTGGTTATAGGACTTTTTTGTGTAAGTCCTAACAAATATAAAACAAATATCTGTATATTTGCCACCAAATACTAATTCTCTGTTTATTTTGGATACTTTTTTGACTATTTCTGCACCTACACAAAGCCTTTACAAAGAAAAAGGAAGCAAATTTATGGCGTTTTCGTATCCTGTGGAAACGGAGCAGGAAGTAAAACAATGTTTAGAAATCCTTAAAAAAAGCTATCACGATGCTTCACATCATTGTTTTGCTTATATTTTGGGTGCAAATCAGGAAAAATATCGTGCAAGTGATGACGGAGAGCCTAGTCATAGCGCAGGAACACCCATTTTAGGACAAATCCGTTCCAAAAACCTTACTGATACGCTTGTAGTAGTGGTTAGGTATTTTGGAGGTACGAAATTAGGCGTAAGTGGTCTTATAAGTGCCTACAAAACGGCAGCTGCCAATGCGTTGGAAACTGCTGAAATCATTGAAAAAACTGTTGTTTTGCCTATAAATATTCAATATAATTATGAGGAAACCAACGAAATAATGCGTCTGATAGAACAATTAGCACTAAAAATACAAACTCAAAACTTTGGTATTTGGTGCGAAATGACACTTTTAACCAAAAAAAGTAATCTATTAGAAACACAAGAGAAATTTAAAAAATGGGTAAAATAGTTTTAAAATAGTAATCTAAAACATCTAAAACAACTCAAAAAATGCACTATTTATTGATAGACAAAAATCCTCAAATGATTGAGGCGTGGAATATGTTTTTTGCTGATAGAACTGATGTAAAAGTGCTTTTAGGTGATATTACTAATGTTTCTTGTGATGCAATAGTAAGCCCTGCTAATAGTTTTGGTTTTATGGATGGTGGCGTAGATTATGCCATTTCTGAAAGATTGGGCTGGGATTTGCAAGAAAAATTACAAAAACAAATAAAAGCATTGCCAGAAAGTGAGCTACTTGTAGGAACAGCACTCGTAATGGAAACAAATGATGAAATTATACCTCATCTGATTGTAGCACCCACTATGCGTGTGCCTACGAATTTTAATATCAGCACCTCTCTAAATGCTTATTTAGCTATGAAAGCCGCACTTATTAAAGCTATTAACCACGAAAAAATTGAATATGTAGCTATCCCTGGTTTTTGTACTGGTGTTGGGCGTATGCCACCTGAAACGGCTGCTAGACAGATGTTTTTTGCCTATAAAGAGATTGTTTTGGGTGAAAAAATGGATTTTGATGGTTTTGGAGATGCTCAAAAGTACCATTGGAAAATCAACCCAAGTGGAATGATTTATACACATTAGAAATTAAAAACATAAAAAATGAGGTGAGTAAGAATTTATGTACATTTGGTGTTTTCAGCAAAGAAAAGAGAACAGTTTTTGGATACAAGTTGTTCTTAGATAAATGTAAGATTTTTTGGAACAGATTTTGCACTTGCCTAAAATATAAAAAGATAAGTTGTATCTTTGCCAAATATAAAATATAATTATTTAATTTTCAATGAAATTACGAGCAGAACACTTAATAAAAAGATATGGCAAGCGTACTGTTGTCAATGATGTATCAGTTGAAGTAGAACAAGGGCAAATAGTAGGCTTACTTGGGCATAATGGCGCAGGAAAAACAACTACTTTTTATATGGCAACTGGGCTTGTAAAACCTGATGAAGGCAAAATTTTCCTTGACGACAAAGATATTACTGCACTTCCAATGTACAAACGAGCAAAATTAGGTTTGGGCTATTTGGCACAAGAAGCAAGTGTTTTTAGAGATTTGACTGTTGAAGACAACATTAAAGCCGTTTTGGAAATGATGGATATTCCTAAAAATGAGCAAAAAGAACGTACAGAGCAACTTTTAGAGGAGTTTAGCCTTACACACGTAAGAAAAAATTATGGGAAAGTATTATCTGGTGGAGAGCGCAGACGTACCGAAATAGCTCGTGCATTAGCCGTAAAACCTAAATTTATCTTACTTGATGAACCTTTTGCAGGCGTTGACCCACTTGCAGTAGAAGAAATACAACATATTATTTATAAATTGAAATTCAAAAATTTAGGAATTTTGATTACTGACCATAATGCTGATGAAACTTTGTCTATCACAGACCACGTATATGTAATGTCAGGCGGAAAAGTATTTAAAGAAGGTATTCCAGCAGATGTTGCCACAGACCCAGAAGTAAAAAAACATTATTTGGGTGAATTATACGAGTTCAAAAAGAAGATTTTTAATGTAAATTGATAAATATTTTTCTGAAATGAAAATATAAGCTAAAAAAACACGTTCTTTGTAAAACAAAACCCTAAGGGTGTAATTTGGTTAAAACTTTGAATTTCAAAAGATTACACCCTTAGGGTTTAATACAAGTTTATCTTGTTCAATTATTTACAATCAAATTACTCCTAAATTATTTATCCACAAAAATATTTTAAATTAAATGAAAAAAATAACCCCTTTTTTACTATTTTTAGCTGTTTTGAGTATATTTTCTGCTTGTACAAAAAAAGATGATGTACAAATCAAAACGCAAAAAGAACTGATTACTGCCCACGTTTGGGTAGGTGATAGCATTACTCCTAATGTTACAACCTCTTTTCCGTTAGTAACGCCTGAAATAACGGCAGCACTCGCAGCAGCAAGTACCCCACGTAGTAATAAAGCTACCGCTTTGGAGTTTAAAACTACTAATGATGCAGTTGTTTATGCTCGTGATAGCACAAGTGGCGTACTTTCTAATCCACAAACAACACCTTACACTATTGATGAAACTACTAAAAAAGTAACTTTTACCAATGTTGATGCCTTTATTCCTGCGGAACTTGCTGTTTTGCTCACTACTTATAAGATTAGTGTACCAAAAGTGTGGGATATTCAAACTCTTGACGACACAAGGTTACGTTTATACGCAGAACAAACGCAAAATGTAACATTAACTATCCCTAATTTTCCCATTCCTGTTACTGTTCCCATTACGCTTAAAATCAAACTTTCATTCAAAAAATAACTTATGATGTGTGATATGTGATATGTGATGTGTGATGTGTGATATGTGATATGTGATATAAATACATTGTTTAAGACAAAAATACATCATACATCATACATCACACATCACACATCACACATCATATATGTCTAATACTACTAATAAAATCCCCTTAAAATTTGTTTTATGGGGATTTTTGCGTCTTGTGCGTGCAGGGAATTTGCTTATTATGGTTATTACGCAATATTTTGCCAAAATAATGCTTCTAAACTATACCAAAGAGGCTTTTAGTATTGATTTTGATTTTATTTTGTTGATGTTTTCTACTATTTGCGTTGGGGCGGCTGGATATATCATCAATGATTATTATGATATGAAAATAGACATCATCAATAAACCTAAAAAAATGGTGATTGGGCGTATTTTGCGCAGAAGGACAGCTATTATTTGGAATATTTCTTTTAATTTTTTAGGACTTTTATCTGCTTTTTTCTTGGGAAACACTATTTTTTTATTTGTGTTTTTTACCATATTTTTTCTTTGGTTATATTCTAACAAACTCAAAAGAACGGCATTTTTAGGGAATTTTGTGGTGGCTATTTTATCAGCAAGTGGGCTTTTAATTGTAGGCGTTTTTGAGAAGATTTATAGTTTAGAAATATGGTTTTATGTGGTTTTTGCGTTTTTGGTTTCTTTGGTGCGAGAAATCATTAAAGATATTGAAGATATGAAAGGAGATAAAAATGTAGGTGCAAATACTTTACCTATTGCGTTAGGAATACCAAAAACTCGTAGTTTTTTGTATATGATTATTTTTGTTTTTGTGATAGGAATTGTGC
>JANYGM010000144.1 GCA_025362415.1 bacterium | reverse complement strand
ATAAAAATAGGTATTTTGGTAGGCACTTCAGAAAGACCCATAGAAATTGTATGTCCCGTCAACCCTAAAATTCAATCAATCATTAATTCAAAAGAAGGCATTACGTTTAGTGAGGTAAATATTTATAATAGTTTTGGTATTTTGGTATTATCCAAACAAACCTATAAAGCCAAAGAGTTTGTTATTCCGCTCAAAACGCTAAAAACAGGTTTGTATTTGGTGCAAATAAGTGAAGGAGAACACGTAGAAAGACATCAAATAATCATAGAATAAAAACAGAAATTTCCAAAAGGTTGAAAATTTTAGGAATTTGAAAATAAAAAAAGCCTTTCCAAACTTTGGAAAGGCTTTTTTACTATATTTGCAAACATAAAAATCATATCTAAACTTAATTTCAATGAAAAAAAATCTTATTTTACTTGTTTTGCTGTGTTTTGTCATACAAAATCAAGCATTACAAGCGCAACAAAAGCCTTACAACAACTTACAAGCTGCTTTTTCTGCAGGACGTAATTTTATAGGGGATTTTGGTCCAAGAAATATCAACTGGATAAATAACGGAGAAAAATTTTCGTTTATTGATGGGCAAAATATCAAAGCACTTGTACCAAAAACACAAGCTGAAGAACTTATTTTTGATGCTGCAAGTGTGAAAATGCCTGATGGAAAGGCGTTTGGTTATGAAAGTTATCAATGGTCAAAAGATAGCAAATATTTGCTTTTTCAGTGTAATTTCCGCCCTGTTTGGAGGCGTTCTGGTATTTCTGATTATTATTTGTACTCTATTGCTGACAAATCTCTCAAAATTTTGGCAAAAGATGCACAAACCGCAGAACTTTCTCCTAATGGTGCAAAAATAGGTTATGAGCGTGGTGGCAATCTTTTTACCTTTGATTTGGCGACTCAAAAAGAAACACAACACACAAAAGATGCCACAGACGGCTTTTATAATGGGCGTTATGGTTGGGCGTATGAGGAAGAATTTGGGCTTGCGCAGGCGTGGGCGTGGTCGCCTGATAGCAAATTTGTAGGTTTTTGGCAATCTGACGAAAGAGATGTACCAATTTTTCAAATGACTGATTTTCAGGCTAAAAATGAAGAATATACAAAACTTCCTTATCCAAAAGTGGGCGACAAAAACCCAAAAGTTAAAATTGGCGTGATTGACGTAGCGCAAAATAGCCTGCAAATGATGAATATTCCAATGAATGATGTCAGTGGCGACCACTATATTCCTCGTATTTATTGGACTGCAGAAACAGGAAAACTTGCTATTGTGCATCTTAATAGAAAACAAAATCACCTAAAATTATTCCTTGCTGATGCCAAAACAGGTGATGCAAAGCAAATAATGGAGGAAAAAAGCACTGCTTGGATAGATGTTTTTGACTTTTTTGCTGGTGTGATGCACTATTTTTATTTCCCTGAAAATGTAAAAGAATTTTTCTGGATTTCTGAAAGAGATGGTTTTGCGCACTTGTACCGTTATGATTATAGCGGAAAACTGCTTAATCAGGTTACGAAAGGCAATTTTGAGGTCGTAATTGTGCAAAATATTGATGCAAAAGCAAAGAAAATTTATTACACTTCTACTGAAAAATCTCCCACTGAACGCCAATTATATGTCGTTGATTTCTCTGGGAAAAATAAAAAACAGCTCACCACAGAAGCAGGAAGGCATAATATTGATTTTTCTCCTAATTCTTTGTACTACATTGACCGTTATTCAAACACCACAACACCCACACAAGTAGAACTTTGGGAAACAGGTAAGAAAATGGTTAAAAAAATGGTGGATAATGCAAAAGTGAAAGAATATATCTCTAAAAATGCGTATTCTCCTCGTGAATTATCTAGCTTTACAAGCGCACAAGGCAATAAAATTGATATTTATATCATCAAACCTATGGATTTTAATGCAAATAAAAAATATCCGTTATTAGTAAATATTTATGGTGGACCTGGTGCGCAATCTGTTTATAACGAGTTTGGGCGTGATATGTGGGAGCAATATCTTTCACAAGAAGGTTATGTAATTGTAAGCGTAAACAATAGAGGTTCAGGAGGTTATGGATATGATTTTGAGAAAAAAGTTTATGAAAAACTTGGCTTTTTGGAGTCAGAAGATTTTGCAGAAACTGCCCTTTTTATGGGAAAACAATCTTACATAGATGCCACCAAAATTGGAATTAGAGGACATAGTTATGGTGGTTATATGGCAAGTTTTACAGCACTAAACTATCCTGACATCTTCAAAGTGGCTATTGTGGGCGCACCTGTAACGGATTGGAGGTTGTATGATAGCATTTATGCGGAGCGTTATATGGGACTTTTACCCCAAAACAACGACAAATATGCAAAATCTTCTTCCACGACTTATGCCAAGAATATGAAAGGAAAAATGCTTTTAGCACACTCTTTAATGGACGAAAACGTACACGTACAAAACTCTTATCAGCTTGTAAAAGCTGCCACAGATGCAGGAAAAGACATTGATTTAAGGATTTATCCATCTGGCGCACACGGAGTTTCTTATAGTGGAGCAAGTCGTTTGCTTTTGTTTCAAACTTATACAGATTTTTTGAACAAAAATTTGAAGTAAGATTATTGAGATAATCTAATTGAAAAAGCCTTTCCAATGTTTGGAAAGGCTTTTTTTGATTATCTAAATAGATGTAACTAATATTAGAAAAATAAACTCGCTTAATATGAAAAATTAAGCGGGTTTATTATTTATCAAAATCAGAAATAATGATAATTATTTTTTAACTGGCTCTGCAGGTTTCCCTGTGTCGTCAGGTG
>JANYGM010000399.1 GCA_025362415.1 bacterium | reverse complement strand
AGCCTGACGGCTATGGGGCAAGCCCAGCCCCTACAAAATACAACCTAAACAGTTACATATATTTTTACTAGTAATAACTAAAAGCACACTTTTTAGATGTAATAAATATAATTAAATAACTTTTAATTATATCAGTCCTTAAAAATATTCCTTAAAAAACGCTAAAAAACATAATTCCTTCAAAAAAAATGCTACATTTGTGGCAAAATTTTACAAACATAATTCTTATTTATAGATAATTATATGGTAAACGTAAGACCTGATGAGGTTTCTGCAATCCTAAGAGAGCAACTTTCCAACATCAAAACTGTTGCTGAACTAGAAGAAATTGGCACTGTATTGCAAGTAGGTGATGGTGTGGCTCGTATTTATGGACTAACAAAAGTACAAGCGGGAGAACTCCTAGAATTTGAAAACGGCTTAAAAGCACTTGCCCTAAATCTTGAAGAAGACAACGTAGGTGCGGTACTTTTGGGTGCTGGTGAAGTAAAAGAAGGTGATGTTGTGAAACGTACCAAACAAATTGCAAGCATCAAAGTTGGTGAAAGCATTGTAGGGCGTGTCGTAAATACACTTGGTGTTCCTATTGATGGTGGTGCAGACCTTGATGGTGAGCTTTTTGATATGCCATTAGAGCGCAAAGCACCTGGCGTTATCTACCGCCAGCCTGTAAATGAGCCTTTACAAACAGGTATCAAAGCTATTGATTCTATGATTCCTATTGGTCGTGGACAACGTGAGCTTATCATTGGTGACCGCCAAACTGGTAAAACTACTGTTGCACTAGATACAATTATCAACCAAAAAGAATATTTTGAGCAAGGTAATCCAGTTTTTTGTATTTATGTAGCTTGCGGACAAAAAGCCTCTACGGTGGCGCAAATTGTACAAGCACTTACAGAAGCAGGTGCAATGAAATATACAGTTGTAGTTGCTGCAACTGCATCAGACCCAACGCCAATGCAGTTTTTTGCTCCATTTACGGGTGCTGCTATTGGAGAATATTTCCGTGATACTGGTCGTCCTGCTTTGGTTGTTTATGATGACCTTTCTAAGCAAGCGGTGGCTTACCGTGAAGTTTCTTTGCTTTTGCGCCGTCCCCCAGGACGTGAGGCATATCCTGGTGATGTGTTTTATTTGCACTCTCGTTTGCTAGAAAGAGCGGCAAAAATCAACGCATCAGATGATATTGCACGTGCAATGAATGATTTGCCAGAGTCTTTGCGTTCAAAAGTGAAAGGTGGCGGTTCTCTTACTGCTTTGCCTATCATTGAAACACAAGCGGGTGACGTTTCTGCATATATCCCAACAAACGTAATTTCTATTACTGATGGACAGATATTTTTGGAGTCAAATCTTTTTAACTCAGGTATTCGTCCTGCTATCAATGTGGGTATTTCTGTATCTCGTGTGGGTGGAAATGCACAAATCAAATCAATGAAAAAAGTGGCTGGTACACTCAAACTTGACCAAGCACAATTCCGTGAGTTAGAGGCATTTGCAAAATTTGGTTCTGACCTTGATGCTGCTACAAAACTTACCATTGAACGTGGTCGTAGAAACCTAGAAATCTTGAAACAAGCACAATTTTCTCCTGTTTCTGTAGAAGAGCAAGTAGCTATTGTTTATCTTGCAACGCAGGGTGGACTTGACGGCGTGGCAGTAAATAAAGTAAAAGATTTTGAAAAAGAATATTTGCTACAAATGCGCACAGAACATAAAAGTATTTTGGCTAATTTTAAGGCTGGAAAGCTAGAGAAAGCTGATACAGATGCTATTATGGCACTTGCTAAAAATCTTTCTAAAAGATTTGCATAATATTTGCACAATATTTGCATAGATAGTAATAACAAAAGGCTTTCTAAATTCCTTAGAAAGCCTCTTTGTTAAGTTCAATAAACATTCACAAATTAAAAAACAAAAATATGAAATTTACACGCACAGTACTATTTTTATTTTGTATGTCGTTATTTCTATCTTCTTGCTTGGTAGTTCAAAGAACACCTAGCAGCAACGGCAAATATAATAGTTGGGGGAACAACGGCAAGCATAAAGGCTGGGAAAATAGCAACGGTAATAATGGCAATGGTAACAACGGCAATGGTAAAGGAAAGAAAAAATAAATATATTAACAAAAAAGCCTTCTAAACTAAGTTTAAAAGGCTTTTTTATTATAAAAGTTGGGAGGTGAGAATACGGAAACCTTATTTTGTAAATTATTATTTTGTATTCAGTCCCAGCAGGGCGAGATATTTATAGTAATAAACTAGCCCTTGCTAGTGCCGCCCTGCTGGGGCTGAATACATTTTTCGTGTTTTGTTTTTCTATAAATATGCCGTCCCGCTGGGACTTTAAAATAAATCTTAGTAGAACCTCTTTATTTTATTTATTTCTGTTAGTTTGCCATTAGTGGCAGTTGTTCAAGAGGCAAGCAACAGTAAATACATTTTATAAACATAAAATAACTAAAAAAATGCTTTTCCCTTATCATTCTTTGCGTATTTTTGCTGAAAATATCTTCTTAAAAATAGGTTTTTCACAAGAAAATGCACAGCTAGCCACAAAAGTCTTACTTTCTGCAGATTTGCGTGGAATAGACTCTCACGGAATTGCACGCCTAAGCGGTTATGTACGTCTATGGACTGCAAAACGCCTTAATGCTACTCCAAACCTACAAATCACCTACGAAACGCCAAGCACCGCCACACTTGATGCTGATGCTGCCGTTGGGCTTGTGTCTGCGCCCTATGCTATGCAAATTGCTATCAATAAGGCTAAAAACTGCGGTACGGGTTGGGTGGCTGTCAAAAATTCCAATCATTTTGGAATTGCAGGTTATCACGCTTTGCTTGCAGCAGAAAATAATATGATAGGAATTGCTATGACAAACGCTAGTGCTATTGTTGCGCCCACTTTTTCTATTGATAAACTTCTTGGAACTAATCCTATTGCAGTGGCTATTCCTGCACTTTCAGAACCTACTTTTGTAGCTGATTTTGCCACTACAACGGCTGCAAATGGCAAATTTGAGCTTTTGGAACGTGAAAATAAAGATGCGCCACTTGGTTGGCTACAAGATGCACAAGGAAATCCTACCACAGACGTTCAGACACGCAAAAAAGGTGGTGCATTGTTGCCTTTGGGAAGTGATAGAGAACATGGAAGCCACAAAGGCTACTGTTTGGGGGCTATTGTGGATATTTTTACAGGTGTTTTTTCTGGCGCAAATTATGCAAAATGGGTGCCTCCATTTGTGAGCTATCTACCCCTTCCAGAAAACCCTGTTGGTGAAGGAATTGGGCATTTTTTTGGTGCAATTAGGGTAGATGCTTTCAGACCAGCAGAAGAGTTTTTGGCACACATGGACACATGGATACGTACATTCAGGAACGCAAAAGCAGTGGAAGGCAAAAAAGTCATCATTCCAGGTGACCCAGAACGTGAAGCAGAAATAATAAGAATGGCGCAAGGAATACCACTAATGGAGGACGTGGTGAAGGATTTGAGAGATTTAGGAGAAAAATTTGGCGTTGAGTTTTTGTAGAAAACAAAGGTTGACTATCAACTTTTTGCATTTTATAACTTAGAAAGATATGGATTATTTGGATATAGTTTCTTAAAAGAAAGTAAAGCTTCTTCAAAGGTAAAATCTTGCTCTTTTTCAACATTTGTTTCACCCTTTGCTACAATACAGCCTTTAAATTCTGGAAAGCTATCAGCTTTTGAGCGGTTGTTTCTCCAGTGTAACGCTTGTAAGTTAAATTCAGAGTTATCTCCACCCATTGCCAGAGGAAAGCTGTGGTCAATATCCCAACCTTCCTCTGTTTGTTTGCCATACTCACTACGAGCTATCCAAGCACCACAAGCATCTTTTCTATGCTCATTTTCATCATATTCTTCATCCTTTTGAGCCTTGCTCCAAACTGCATTTATTTTATCCTCTGAAAAATTTGCCATAATTTTAAGTTTTGATTTAATTGAATTAAATTATCTGTTTCTACAAACTTACAAATTAAAATATACATTTCCAAAAAAATTATAAAAGCAAATTATCTATCAAACGTATTTCTCCCAAAAAAGCCGCAATACAAAGCGCAATAGATGTTTTTTCAGCTAAATTATCCAAACTAATCAAAGTGTTTTGCGCTACAATTTCAAAATATTCTACTTTTATTCCTTCTATATTTCCCAAAAAAACTAATACTTCTTCTTTAATTTCTTGAATGTTTTTTTGTTGATTTTTATCTTTATTTTGTAGAAGATTTTGAGCTAAAATAAGAGCCTCATAAAGTTTTGGTGCAATTTCTCTTTGCGCAGGTGTAAGGCGTTTGTTGCGTGAGGACATAGCTAAGCCATCTTTTTCACGAACAATAGGATAACAAACGAGTTCTATTGGAAAAGATAAATCAGCAATAAATTGACGAACTACCATATATTGTTGTAAATCTTTTTGTCCAAAATAAGCTTTGTTAGGCTGCACAATATTAAATAATTTGCATACCACCGTAGCCATTCCATTAAAATGACCAGGACGAAAACGCCCTTCCATTACGGTTTCTAATGTGCCAAAATCAAACTTTAAAATATTTTTTTCTGGATACATTTCTGCATTTTCAGGTACAAAAAGCACATCACAAAAGACTGTTTCTAGTAGTTTTATATCATTTTCTAGGGTTCTTGGGTATTTTTCTAAATCTGTAGGATTATTAAATTGTGTAGGATTTACATAAATACTACAAACGGCAATTTCTACCTCATTTTTAGCGCATTGCACAAGCGCAAGATGTCCCTCGTGAAGTGCGCCCATTGTAGGAACAAAACCTATTTTTTGGTTTTTTGCCCTACATTCGTGCAAATATGCTCGTAAGTCTGCTATTTTATTAAAAATCCTCATAAATCTTTTTAATTTAGTTTTTCACAAAACAAACATAAAAAAACATCTAAAAAAATAATTCTCAAAAATAATTCTAATTTCTTTCAAAAAAACACTAAATTTGTACTTAATTCATAATCCACAATTCATCATTCATCAATAATGAATATTTATATTCGTACACGTTCTTTTTTGCAAGTTTTAGTACATCTTGGCATAGTAATATGTATTTTTGTGTTGGCAGGCGTGCTTTTTTTCTCCTTTTATTTGCCAGTCAGTACTAATTTTGATGATACAGTAGAAGTTCCAAGCCTTGTGGGAACAACCGTACAAGATTTGGAAGCTCGTATGCGTGAGCAAGGCGTTACAATGATAGTAAAAGATTCTGCTTATAGTGCTAATAATAAGCCTTTTACAGTGCTTAGTCAGTATCCTGCACCAAAAGAAAGAGTAAAAAAAGGGCGCAAAATATACCTTGTGGTTAGTCCAAAACTTCCCCCAATGATAAAAATGCCCAACCTTAAAGGTATGTCTTATATAATGGCTATGACACGTCTAAGACAAAATAATCTAGAACTTGGCAAAATTAGGTTTAGACCAGATATTGCTTTAGATGACGTTTTGCAGACAGAAGTCAATGGAAAACCTATTGAAAAAGATATGGCAGTACGTATGGGAACGGCTATTGATTTGCTTGTAGGTGAGGGACTTGGAGATACGGATATGTACATGCCTAACCTTATTGGAATGACTAAAGAAGACGTACTTAAAGCCTTAGAACCTTTACAACTGCAGATGGGCGCAATTAACTATGATACTGAATCTGATAAGCCTGCTGGCACTGTTACTAGGCAAAATCCGCCTGTTTATATTGAAGTAGAAGATGAAGATAATCCTGATAAAATCAAAAAACTAGCCACCGCTCAAAATAATGAAGATGATGAAATACGCA
Source organism: bacterium (assembly GCA_025362415.1). GTDB lineage: Bacteria > Bacteroidota > Bacteroidia > Cytophagales > Thermonemataceae > JANYGM01. Next base: position 4,103 of record JANYGM010000399.1, on the reverse strand, counting down.
TCAAGAAGAAAAAAGGAGGTCCTGTGCATAGAAATATGGTCAGAGCAGGTGAAATAGTAGATATTTGGCTTGCAGGAAAGAAAGTGAAGTAGTGAGGAGTGAAATAGTGAGTAGTGGAATACATTATTACAACAAAAACTGCTAAACACTCCTCACTACTTCACTAAACACTACTCACTATTTCACTACTCACTAAACACTAAAAAATTGCAAGTTTCTACTAACCGTTGGTGGCATCTAATTATACATATTAGCGTTATAGGGCTGTTTTTAGCTTTTTTTGCGTGGTTGTTTTTTAGCTTTTTCTTACCTAGCAAAACCTTGCACGGGCAGAGCTTAGCTGTGCCAAAACTTGTAGGAATGAGTTTGGAAGAGGCAAAAAGATATTTGGAAGAACGACAACTTGATTATGTGGTAAGAGATTCCGTTTTTTCTGGGAAAATGCCTCCTCATACAATTTTGGAGCAACATCCACAAGCAGGCACAAAGGTAAAAGCGGGAAGACATATTCACCTTGTTATCACGCCACAAAGCACACCAGCCACCAAATTACCAGAACTAATAGATGTTTCTTTTGAAACTGCAAAACGCCGTTTGGAGCGTGCTGACCTTATTTTAGGGAATATTTCTTATAAACCTGACATTCGTCATAATACAGTTATAGGTATTACTTTTAATGGAAAAATTATTACTAATGGAACAAGTATTCCCAAAGGTTCACGTATAGATTTAGTGATTGGAGGAAAAAGTAATGAAGCATTTGATGTACCAAACCTTACAGGAATGCCACAAGAAGAGGCTGAAATGCTGATTAGTGCGCTTAATTTGGAACTTGGCGTTGTTAATTATATTTATGATGAGCCAGACCAAGATATTGGCATAGTGTTGCGTCAAAGTCCTTCTGCAAGCGGTGAAATGGTGGGAGATTCTCTCGTAAATGCCCAAATACACGCAGGTGAAATTATTGATATTTGGGTGGTTGGTAGCCCCGCACAAAAGCCTCAAAATCAACTAAAAGAAGAAGAAAGACAAGAAAAATCAGAAAAAAATAAGTCAGAAAAACCAGAGAATTCTAACAAAAATACAGAGAAATCTAATAAAGAAAAATTAGAAATTATCAGAAAGAAAAAAGAACAGGAACTGAAAAATAAAGCTAAAAATCAGCCAAAAAAAGAAGTCAAAAAACCAAATTCAATTACGAATTAAAAATTACGAATAACGGTTGTGTTTGTTTGATATTTGAAGAAATAACTCACAACTCACAACTCACAACTCACAACTCACAATGATAATCAATAAAGAAACACTAAAAAACATTGCTCATCTTGCTCGTTTGGACTTTGAGGAGAAAGAAGCAGACAAAATGATACTTAATATGAATAAAATCCTTACGTGGATGGAGCAACTCAATGAAGTAAATACAGACAACGTAATGCCTCTTATTCATATCTCTAGAGAAATAAATGTGTTGCGTGAAGATGTTGTAAAACCTTCTTTATCACACGAAAAAGGACTTTTAAATGCGCCCAAAAAAGATTCTAACTATTTTAGAGTGCCAAAAGTGATTGAATAAGAAAATATTGTATTAAATGATGATTGAATGGTCATTTTGAGGTGCTTTAAACCTTTTACCATCAAAAGAAATAGAACCAAAATGGTTAGGTGATTTTTGATTTTTCAAGACTTCAAAATCTCCATGTTGCAAATCAATAGAAAGTATGAAATCAGTAGAAGGAATAAAATAAAGTTCTCTATTCTTATTTTGATTTTTTACTCCACCTGTTGCATCTTTCCAATGCTGTATTTCTGCAATTTTACGTGCTATTTCTTTGATTTTGGCAATTCTGTCGGTTTCATTTAAGTGTGCTATTTCTCTATAAAAAAGTTCCCAAACATCTTCATTTTCACCTAAAAATAAGCTATAAATTTCTAGTAAAGGCAATAAATTCTGTGTTTTGTCTTGAAAAGAAAAGATTGGTTTATATGATTTAAAATCAAACAAACCAGCAAAAAATGGAAGATGTGCGTCAATGATATGTTTGATTTTACTTGCGTGTCTAACTGATGCTTCTTGAGTATTGATCTTTGCATTTTTATCCATTAAATTTACTTCAAATACAATTTCTGTTTTATCCCATTTTGTGTCATTATCAAAGCTAAGGCTTAAGGTTTTTTTGATAAAAGTTGCGCCCAAACCTGTTATGGTTTTTTCCTCTAAAATTCCATCAATTTTTATAGAACTATACTGATATTCTTCTATTTGAGAGTCATTTTTGTCTAAATAAGGGCTATCTAATAAACTTAGAAAAACAACCAATTCAGGGTCAGCAAAACCAAAAGTTTCCCCTAGAAACGCAACAATATTATCTTTATTTGTCAGTTGAAAAGTCAAAAAATCTTCTGTTGTTCGTAGTTTTAATTGGTTATTCAGAGAGTTTAAAATTCTATCAATAATTTGGCAAAGTTTGAGAAAATCTATTATCCATTTCTTTGCTTCCACATCATTAGTTGCTGTTTTAGCGGAAAGTTCATTGAAAAATAACTCCATAAATTAAGTAATTGTGGATTTTAAATTGTGAATGAATACAATCTTTTGATAATTTGAAGAACAAAAACCTACAATAATTTGAACATCAAGTTTGTCCACTCATCAAAAAAACCTTTTGGAAGTTCGGCACTTATTCCATTATCCGTTTTACTGCGTAATTTTCCTTTGTCATCTATCAAAATAGAAGTAATTTCAGAACAACTTTCTTCCTCATTTTTCTTAAAATAATGAGCAATAACGTCATCAGGCTTTGCTCTTTTTTCTTTTAGTGCAACTCTAATACCATTTAAAATATGGTCACTATGTGTTTCTACAATAATTTGCGCACCTGTTTGTGTAGCAGCCGCTAAGAGTTTGCCTAGTGCGGCTTGCCCTCGTGGGTGTACGTGAGATTCTGGATTTTCTATAATAATAAGTTTGCCTTCTTCTGCAGTAAGCAAAGCCACAATAACAGGCAAAGCATATGAAATTCCAAAGCCTACGTGCTGGGGTTTGAAGGCTTTACCCCCAAAATTATACTTTAAATCAACGGCTAATCCGTCACTTACAATCTTTGTTTCTATACTAATATTGGGAGATATTTCTGCAAGCCAAGCGTTTGTTTGCGCTATTAGACTATTATTTTTTGCTTTTGGGTGCTGTAATTGGGTGCTAGTAATTTTCTGGTGTATGCCATAAGTTTCTAAATAAAATGCTGTATGTTCACCTGTTACGCCAAGCGTTTTTCTTTTTACAACATTTTCAATAGATGCAACATATGCAGACATTGGTATTACTCTTTCTGCATATAAGTATTGAAAATTATCCTCTACAAACGGCTGGAATTTATCTAATATTTTTTCATCATACTTATGTAATTTTCCACATTCTAAAACATCAGAATATTCTCTGTCGCTCCTATAATCAAATTTCCAAGACAAAATATGATCATTTGAATATTCTATACTAAATATGATTTCTGTATCAGTTGCCTTGTAATAATAAATATCTTCTGCTGCGCCCGCATCAAACAACCTATCATTTACATTTGGTCTAAGTTTTAATATTCCTTCTCGCAAATAATATTTACTTTGCCTCAAAAGAAGTAATACTTGTATCAAAGAACTTTTACCAGAACCATTTAAGCCTGTCAGCAAGGTTAAATGACGTATTTCCAAATCAATTTCTTTTAGTGATTTAAAATTTTTAATATATAAACTTGTTATCATGTTTTTAAGCTAATTTATTACAAAAATACATTTAATTTTGTGAAAACTCTATTTATTTATGTAATTTTACATCTAAATCAACCCAAACTCAAAAAAATGTTCAAAAAAATTCTTAAAACTACGTTTACAAGCTGTTTGATGCTGTTTTCAGCAGAAATAATGGCGCAAAACCTTACTTATACCGTTAATCTAAATGACCGTTCAAATGATGAATTTAAGGTTACTTTGGATTTGGATAAAGGACTAAAATCTTCTGCTGCCATTTATCAATTTGCATCAACCGCACCAGGAACGTACCAAGTGATGAATATAGGGCGTTTTGTACGTTCTTTTAAAGCATTTGATGC
>JANYGM010000106.1 GCA_025362415.1 bacterium | reverse complement strand
ATAAAAATCAGCAAAAGTACGTCAAAGAATTAAATGATTATTTGGATAAACATCCAAATGTATCTGTATTTGGGCAAAATCCTGCTAAACAAGAAACCCCTAAACAAATTACTCGTGTAGAAACCCAAAAAACTGTTGATTACTATTACGAAACAGGCACTTTGGTTGGAATTATCACTGCCATTGGCGGAAAAGAAGTTGATGGAAAATCTACTATTCACATAAACAGTAATACTTATGATGTGGAAATCACACCTACACAAGAGAAAGCACTCATACCTTATTTTAAAGAAAAAAAATTGCGTTTTTATATTGCAAAAAAAATTGATTTCAGGACAACAGAGATAAAAAGTGCTATACTAGAAAGCTTTGATGTTATTTCAGATAAGAATTTTCTAAAAAGTTTAAAAGAATTTAAAGACAAATACAGTAATGAATTACTGGAAATGCAAAATTTTGAAGAGGAGTTTGAAGAAAATTAGCAATAAATTAGTACACTAGAATTGATTAAATGACACAAATAAAAGCAATTAAGGACTGGAAATACATATTTTTGGATACTTCTATCATCATAGATTACCTTTCTGATGCCACAAAATACCCTAAAAACCTAGACCAACAAAATAGAATAAAAAAAATACAACAATTATTTGATGAAGTTTTAGCTGAAAAAGAAGACAAAATTATCATTTATATTGCCACTATCACACTTGCAGAACTGACAAAGCTCAAAGTTCCTGATAAGATTTCTAAAGAAATGATAGAATTATTTTCTTTTGGTGATGTGATGTTTGTAGAGTTTGGTACTCAAACTGCAAATATTTTACAAGACAATCTTGAAAAATACTTAGGCGAGGGGCAAAAACACCAATTTTTAGCAGAACTAACTACCATACGCAAAAATAATGGTGAAATGTCTGCTCGTCAATGGATTTTAGACGACCTAAAAATTGTTGCTTGTGCCAAAACAAGAAGTGATTTAGGAAAATTAGACCTTATTCTTACCTCTGATACTAAAACATTTGTCCCTTTTGCCAAAAAGTTTCAGCTACCCTATTTGAATAGTTTAGACATTCCACTAGATATATTTGGTAATATTGATATAAATGTAACAATTAATATACAGCCACAAAATTAAATGAAAAAAATCTTATCAATAATCTTCGTTATCTAATTCGTTATTTACATCATCAATTAGACTTTGTAAGGCTTTATTTGATATATTTTCCATTTCGGACTTATCATAAATTGAGAGTAAGAAAACGCTTATTTCTTGTTCTCTTTCGTTTTCTTCTACCTGCATTTCTACTTCAATCACATAACTAATCACTCGTAAACCACCACTTTTTCCTTTCCCTTTACTCTTAACTGCCAAACGAATTTTATAGATATTTTCGTGAATAAGCGTTCCTATTCTAGGGTTTTCTAGCAATTCTGTTTGTAATGCTAGTAATTCATCTTTGAGAGAAACAAATTTTTTGAGTAATTTCTTTGCATCTCGTTTAAAGTCATCAACAAGAATAATTTTACAATTCATTCAAAAAATCATTTAAAGTAGTTGCTTTTTTTTCTCCTTTTTGTATTTGACGTACTTCACGCAAAGCATTTTTCAGCTTGTTTTTGAAAGACAATAAGCCTTCTATACGTTGAAATTCTACTACAAAATTCTCCCAATCTTTTAGATTAAGTTGTACGAATAGTTTTTCTCCTTGATTATCAATAACATAATGGGCTTTTGGAAGAGTCATAATTATATTTTTTATAGCTTTTTCTATTGCAAATATACAATAAAAAATATTACCTTTGTCAAAAAACAATTAAATGGAAAAAATCTTATCAAAACAACTGGGAAAGCACTTTAAAGGAGATATTATTATTTGGAGTATTGTCTTAGGGCTTAGTATTTTGAGTATTTTGGTGGTGTATAGTGCCACCCAAACCATTGCTTACAAACAAATGGAAGGAGATGCAAGTGTATATCTTTTTCGTCACGCAAGGCTGGTAGTTTTAGCTCTTGTAGTGATGTGGATAGCGCACCGCATAGATTACCGCTATTATGCTCGTGTATCAATGATTGCTTTATATATTTCTGTTCCACTTTTGATTTATGCTATGTTTTTTGGGGTAAGGATAAACGAAGCCTCTCGTTGGATAACAATACCATTTATCAACCAAACTTTTCAGCCTTCTGATTTGGCAAAACTTGCCCTCATTACGCATCT
>JANYGM010000066.1 GCA_025362415.1 bacterium | reverse complement strand
CTTTTGAAATAGCCACATATTTTTCCCAAATTTCCTTAGCTGTGTCATCTAATTGCACAAAAACAGATTCAGTATTTTGCTCTTCTATAAACGAAAATTGTCCCAAATCCTTAAAATTCAACGCCATCAAGTTGTTGAGGTGTGTAGGCATAAGATTATCAGATTGTTTGCGTACTTCCAAAAAATAATTCTCTATCAACTGCAAATAGTCGTTTTCTTCTATTTTGTCAATGTTTTTAAGTACATTTTTAGTTTTTTGTATCAAATCTGAACCATAAATAATAGAAGTTGCAAACTTCATTTCTTCTATTTCGTAAAGATATATTTCTCCTTGATGTGGTTTTTCGTCATAACGGTTTGCTCTTCCTGCTGCTTGTATAATAGCATCAATGGGTGCTAATGCCCTAAAAACTGTATCAACAGAAATATCTACACCAGCCTCAATAAGTTGTGTAGCAATAATTATTTTTCTTTTAGAAGATTTTTCTTTGATTTTTTTGATAATTCTTTTTCTTTCAAAAGGTGTTATCAGCGTTGATAAATAATAAATTTCATTGTTATTTTTATTGTTATCTTCTTCATTATCAAGAAGTTCTACTATTTTTTCAAAACACTCTTTTGAATGTTTTTTTGTATTTAGAATAACTAAAATATCTTTTTGTGGATTTTCAGAAAGATAATGATGTATTTCTGTTGTAAACTCATCAAGACTAATTATTTTCTGTGTCTTATTAAAAAGTATTGTTCTGTTGAAATAACGAAAGAAATCTTTGTAATTAGGCACAATTTCCGTGATTTCCTCTTCTGGCACAAATACAAGTGGTTGCGTGGCAGACATCAAAATGAAATAACAATTATAGAGTTTTCCAAGCGTTTCAAAGGCATTTTTTATCAACTGCCAATATTTATATGGCACAGTTTGGATTTCATCTAATATAATGATAGCGTTCATTATATTAGGTATTTTCATCAAAAACGACTTATTATTAGAAAATATAGAATTTAAAAACTGTACAAAAGTCGTTACAACTACTTCTGATTGCCACGTTTCTATCAAAAACTGACTTTTATTGCCATCTAACTCATCATTTTCCATTTTATAAACAGGCTCTGCTAAATGATGGTGTTTAAGCAAAATCCTAGAATCATCACTATTTAAAATATCTTGATAAACATCAAAATTTTGGTCAATGATAGATGTAAAAGGAATATTGATGATAATCCTTTGTGAAGGAAGATTTAGCTTTTGTTTTATTGACAAAGCAACCCCAAACGAAGTAATAGTTTTGCCCAAACCAGTCGGCAAAGTCAGAGAATAAATATGTTTTTCTTTTGAAAAAACTATGTTTAGGTTGTCAATAGCCGTTTTAAATGCTTTATTTTTAATTTCGTCAATATCACTTTTTGGAATATCAAAACCTCTTTTCATTCTAAAATCAACCAATAATTTTGGAGAAATAATTGGTTTTTGATAGTTTTTATCTTCTTTCATTATCACATCTGTTTTGTCAGATAGCAATAATGTTCCAAACAAAATTTGATGAATGTAAAAATACTCTACTTTCTGGGAATTAGGTAGTTCTTCTGCAATATCTTTATAATCACTATAAAAATCAGGCATATCTTCCAAATACAATTCACTTTCTATGTATTTCTTAAAATCCTGCAAATCATAGTCAATAGAAAGATATTTATTGAAATGTTTGATAATTTCTTGCGTTTCTTGTTCATTAAAAACCTTTATTTGCTTTTGTAGTTCCTCACTTTTCTCCTCAATATAAACTTCATCACAAAGATTATCCAAACTTCCGTGATGTCTTTTAACACCTGTAAAAGCAAAAAGTGCTAACAGTTCTTTCTCAAAATCCTTTAAATCAGTTTTTTGTAAATATTTTTGTGAGATTTCTTTTACCAATAAAGCAGATAAAAGGGAATGACTTTTAGGACCTATTATCTCGTGCTTTGGTGTAAGCAAATAATGCTGAAAATAGGTAATTGCCTTCGTAATGTCGTGGTATGCGCCCATTATGTAAAAAATATCTTTCAAAATATTTTTCCAACTAGCATAATTGGCTTGATTTTCAGGATAAACAACTTTATCTGCAAGCAAATCAAATCCATAATTGGTAACTTCTTGTAGATGTGCTACAAGAAGTTTGTCTGGGTGAGATTTTAGCTTAAAATCATAAGAATAAGATGTTTCCATAATTATTTACATTATAAGTTTGTTTGGATTGTGCCATAATACTTTTTCCATTTGTTTCTGTTACTATTTCAGCATATTCCGTACAAACTCTATCACTACGCAATGCTACAGGCATTGTGTCTGATATATATTTGAACGAACTATCATAATTGAACTTAATAGGATTTTCCTGATTTGTATTATTCAAACTTATTGCCGTAATAATTTCTAAAAATTTCTCTTCGCTTATTTG
>JANYGM010000013.1 GCA_025362415.1 bacterium | reverse complement strand
TTCTAAAATAGAAATAAAAAAACTCTTTCCAATCCTGCGTGGACGCAAGAAAGATACAAAAAGCTCATTATTTTCTAATAATTCAACAAAAGGCGTTTTGTCTATAAAAACGTAATCATTTGTTATGATTGCTTCAGCGTTGCTCACGCCATATGGAAATTTTATTTTATTTTTCATAAGGCAAAGATACGCTTTTTTGTAATGAAATAATAAAGACTGATTACCTTTATTGATAAGATTGGGGTAACAAAAAGCACTCTTCAAATGTTATGTTTGGAGAGTGCTTTTTTATTTATCAACTTTTTGCATACATTTGCACAAACACTGTGAACTTTAAAACAATTATCTCCCTTGAAATACTTTACATATATACTATTTTGTTTATATTTATTGACTGATTTATCTTCCTTTGCACAATCTACTAAACAGATTTCTATTAGCCAACAAAAGCTAATAGAAAACCTAGAAGAAAGTAAAAAATATGACCCTGTGGCAAAAGTTATTGTATTTAACAGTCTTTTACAAGAAAATAAAGATAAAACAGTTACTATTTTAGAAGATTTTTTATCAAAAACAGATAAATTATACTCTTTTTTGAATACTGCCCATATCTTATATGCTTATTATAGAAAAATCAATGCGCCACAAAAACTAAAATTACTTGATGAAATTTTGGCAAAGAATTATCAAAAATTCAAAAATGATAAAAATACTGATTGGATATTTATCATAGAATTACGTGCTGCCATTTATTCGTCTGAGCAATGTAAAGAATACAATACTGCACAAGAATTTTATCAAAAATATCTAGAAGAAGCACAAAAATATAATAGACAAGATTTTGTGATTATGTATTATACAGATATTGCAGACAAAATCTACAAGAAAATAGGCAATTATACAAAAGCCTCTGAATATAACTTGAAAGCACTTGATTTAATAGATAATATCAAAAATGACCCACTTTTAGAAGGTAAAAAAGGTCTTTTGAAAATAGGTGTCTATGTTTCTTTGGGGCTGATGAATTATGAAATAAAAAACTTTAGACAAGCCATAGAATATTGGATAAAAGGATTGGAAGTATTGAAAAAACAGAAAAATTGGACAGGCAAAAAAAGTAATATCCTAAATGATATAGGTATTTCGTATAGACAATTAAAAGATACTGAAAATGCTTTCAAATACCTTAATGAGGCACTTTATAATGCGGAAGCAGAAAAAGATAGTGCTTGGATAGGCATCATTAAGGGCAATTTGGGTGATGTATGGATTGATAAAAAAGACTACGAAAAAGCCATTCCGCTACTTGAAGAAGATATGAAAATGAGCCTTCAATATGATGAACTAAGCAATCTTATTACTACCACTATACAACTAGGAAATTGCTATAATGCCCTAAAAAATTATCAAAAAGCAAATGAATATTACCAAAAAGCACAGCAGTTATACAAAGATAAAGAATTGGTACTAAAAACTGTAATGGGTATTAGTCGTTATGAAACAGAAATAAAACTTTATGAAGGATTTGTAAAACTTTATGATAATACCAAAGAGTTTGATAAGGCTTATAAATACCAAAGTTTAGCTAAACATTTGCGAGATTCTCTAAATACCTTGCAAGGACAAGAGAAAATATCTTTGATGCAATCTAAACACGAATTTGAGCAAAAAGATACCCAAAATAAATTGTTAGAAAATAATGTTAGTCGTCAGAAACTTATTTCTTGGATAATTTTTTTGTCGGCTCTAGCTTGCATCATAGGACTTGCTTTTTTTGTGATTATCTACCGTATTCGTCTCAAAAATGCTAAAATGAAAACAAAAGCGGAGGCGGAAATTTCGCACCTAAAACAACAACAATTTGAAGAAAATATTGCCCTGCGTGAAAGAGAAATCACAGAAATTAAACTATTAGTAACACAGAAAACAAATGTGTTGGAAAAATTAGAAACAGAATTAGCACTTATCACACAACACAATGAAGAGGGGCGTTTGCAGGCGCAAAAAATTGTCAATGTAGTCAAAGACGAACTTAATCTAGGAAATGATATTGATAAGTTTAAAAACTACGTGGAAAATACACACGCAGACTTTTTTTTACAACTTTCTAAGCAATATCCAACGCTTTCACTAATGGATTTGCGTATGTGTAGTTACATACGTGCCAATATGCAAAATAAGGAAATAGCACAAGTGATGAATATCAAATATGATAGTTTGAGAGTTAATAAGCTACGCCTTCGTAAAAAAATAAATGTAGAAACAGAAAAAGAACTCTATGTTTTGCTCCAAGAAATAAAGATAGCCCCCTAACAGCCCCCTAACCCCCGAAGGGGGAACTTTAAATACAGAAGAAAACTGCATTGTTCCCCCTTCGGGGGCTAGGGCAGTAATGTTAATTTCTAAAAAAGTGCTATACTTTGTGTTGTTGGGTGTTTCCACCCGACAACAAATATAGCTTTTAAATACCAGTTTTTGGAGAAAATAAAACGTAAAAATCATTATTTTCTCCAAAATGAAAAACCTAAAAGCGCATTTGTCGTCTGGTGGAAACACCTGACGACACAGGGGAAATAGAAATTAACATTACTGGGGCTTGCCCCTGCCCAACTTGCGAAAGCCATTTGCGAAAGCAACATAATAAACAAACAGCTAAATAATGCTCTACGTGTTGCTCTCGCATTTGGGCAGGGGCAAGCCCCATAGCCGTCAGGCTAAGCACTCAAATATCTCATCTTTAGAGGTTCTTTTGACAAGTTCTGATATAAATTTTATTCTTTGAAGTTCAGTTATCATAATGG
>JANYGM010000431.1 GCA_025362415.1 bacterium | reverse complement strand
GAAAGCAACACGACAAACAAAAATAAGCTAAAACTTGCTCTACGAGGGCAGGGGCAAGCCCAGCCCCTACATTTTAATAGATTTGTTTCAATTTCTAAATATTTAACCTAAACAGTTACAAATATATTTAATGTTATTTTTTTGTTTTATTTGATTATCAAACTTTTGTATTCATTCACAATTCACAATTTAAAATTCACAATTACTTATTATTCTTTATCTTTTGGTGATGTCCTACTTTTGTCCTACCTATTTATTGCTTATTTCTAGTGATTTTGTGATTTGTACTACTTTTGTCCGTACTACAAATTAGGTAACTACTCAATTTTTGTGTTGCTTTGTATATACCAAAACAAGTAGATAAGGCAACGCTAATTATCAGCTAATCCAATAAACTACAAAAAATAATGGTATTATTTTACGTTGTTTTTTGAGATTTTCTTACAAGTATTTTTTAGATAAAACTACTTAGATAAAAATCCCAAAAATTATATTAAGGTCTAAAACCTCACTAATCAAAAACTTATTTATTTTTCATCTTAAAATCTAAAAACATCTGGCTAAAAAACACTTTTAAAGTCTAAAATCTCACTAGTCAAAAACAATCATTTATTTTATTACAAAAAGAAGACTTCACTTAAAGTGTGAAGTCTTCTTTTTTATTTACTTTTTGTCTTCGTGGTTTGTGTCCTCACAAACCACAATGAAACTATCTTTTTATTGCAAGGTCAAACTTAAAATTAGTTTTTTGGTCAAAACTTGTCCATTTTCCTGCAATCTTCGTTCCTTTCTTTATTCCATTAAAAAAACCTGTTGTTGTGCCTTCAATATTTTTTTCTGTAAAAGCAAAAACACCATTTTTTTTGTTGATTTTCCCTGTTAAATTCATCATTCCACCTGTTTTTGCATACGAATAATTGCCTTCGTATGTAACAATATTACCATTTGTTTGTATAGGGTAAAGTGTCATTGTGATATATAAATCTTTACCAATTACGCCCATATACTCTTCTTGTGCGCCTGCATTGTTGTCTTGCGCAAAAACGTTATTGATATTCAAAAAGAACATCATCACCAAAATTGAAGTGATAAATTTTATTTTTTTCATTAGTTTTTTAATTAAATTTTGAAATATAGTCGCCACAGATGCACAGATAATACAAATATGTTTTTTTTAGTAAACAAGTACCTTGTTTTCTTTTACTGCAATATCCACCAATTTATCAATTTCTGCAACAGAACCATAAAGTTGCTCAAAAGAGTCAATAATGAAGTATTTTACTTGATATTTGTCTTTGACATAAGGCGTATTGAGGATAGTTGCTACATCATAAGGCACACGCTCTGGCACATCTGAAAACAAACTATAATCAGTTTCACCACTAGAAGACAGAATGCCCGCACCATAAATACGCAAACCTTCTTTTTCTTGTATCAGTCCAAACTCCACCGTAAACCAATACAAACGCCCAATCAGCTCAATAGCAAGGTCGTTGTCAATGTGTTTGAGGGCTATTTTACTCAAATCAGATAGGAAATTGCAAAGCGGTTGATTTGTCAGAAGTGGCACATGTCCAAAAACATCGTGAAACATATCAGGCTCTTCTAAGTAGTCTAATTGCGACATTTTGCGTAGCCACGTAGTCGCACAGAAATTGCCATCACGCATCAATTCAAAAAACTCTTTGCTCGGAATAAGTCCTGGCACAACGTGAATTTTCCAACCTGTGTGTTTGCCCAAAAGTGTGTTCACTTCTGAAAAATCAGGTATTTTGTCTGCAACAAAATTCACCTGTTTGATGCCCTCCAAATAGTCATTGGTGGCTTTTCCTGGCAAAGTAGCAAGCTGACGGTTATACAAAATACGCCAAACATCAAAATCTTCTTGTACGTATTTGTCGTATTCTTGAAGCATATTATATTCCATATTTTTTGAGTTGTGAGTTGTGAGTTTTCAGTTGTGAGTTAATACAAAATATTGATACTCAAATTTTTCATTTTCAAATCCTCTAAAATCATTGTATTATATGATGATTTAATTAGATTTTTCTAAGATTTATTTTGACAAATATACAAAATTTTATGAAGAAAAATCTTTTTTAAGTAATTTTAATACAAAATCAAAAATCTCTAAAAAACCCACATTGAATAACTAGCTACACGCCCAAGCGCATTAAGCACTTTCCCTGGCAAAATAATAGAAAGATTAGCAAAAAGAGAATTTGCACCAGTATTAGGATAACTATATTTGAACTTGTTTGATTGTGCATCTATGGCAGAAGTAGCCCACATATTGCGAGATTGAAAGCCCGCAGTGAATGTTATCCCAAAACGCTCATTAGAATCTTCAGAAGTAACATAACAAATAGAGGCTTCTAATTGATGCCCTATTCCTCTTGTAGGAAATTTAGCTGCAGGGACAATGTAACTTATTAAGTATGTGCCACGTACCATTACCTTAGCATTTGGAGAATAGAAAAAATTAACATTAAGTCCAGGCATATTTCCGCCAATTCTATCATTAAAAAGGTTTCCTGTAAGATTTCCGTTGCTACCAGTAGTATTGAAACCTTGTTCAAAAAGATACCCAGCACCACGTATGCCACCATTAGCGGGATTATCATTAGTAAAACTTGGTGATTTAAGAGATTGGTACTTGTAATGAATACCACCCATTACTGCCATTTTTTCGTTAAAATAACCCCCAAATGCCAAACGCACATCAAAAACGCCATCTTTTGATATGGATTTGTTATAATTAGTATTAGGTTGTATGCTTCCACGCAAACCAAAAGAAAATTCTGAACTAAAATAAATATTTTTACCAAATACCTCCACACCCACAGGAATAGCAAAAGTAGTGGCTTGCGCATCTGCAAAGTTCTCTAAACTACGAGTTTCTGCCCCTGTACTACTATTAAATATTTGTTTATCTGTATAAGTGAAGTTCTTTACTTTTGTGGAACTTGCGTTTATTCCCATACGAAAAATATATCCAGAAAGTCTTTGCGCAAAAGCACTAGAAATAGTCAGAAGGAATAATATTGAAAAAAATAAGTTTTTCATCTTGTCTAAAAGGGTTAAAATGTTTTAAATTAGTTGTTTTTTGAGAAATAGTAAATAATTTATGCTTTTTGCAACAAATAATAAGCCAAAAATAACAAAAAATAGTTATATTTTTATTAAAACTGAAAATAAATAAATGCCTGTGTGCCTACTGTTTTTACTTGAAAAAGCATAAAAATAATCAATGCAATTCCTACTGCTTTTGCCCAATCTGGCGTATTAGATAGGCGTATGCGTACATAATTTTTCCAAGAAATAGGCAAAAAATGCACCATAAAACCAAACAGAATAACGCTAAAAACATTCCAATATTTTATACAAACATCAACAAAAAGTTGAGGTTGAAAGTTTGTAAAAATCAAATTAAGCATTGTATTCACTTTATTTACATCATCAGCACGAAAATATAACCAACAAAAACATACAAAATGGAATGTAACAATTTGCATCAAAAAGATGTAATATTTAAGGTACTTTCCTTTCCATTTGTGGCTACCTGTAACGTCCATCCAAAATTTGTGAAGTGCCAATGCGCCACCGTGCAAAGCTCCCCAAATGATGAATTTGATGTGCGCACCGTGCCACAAACCACCTAAAAGCATTGTTAAAGATAAATTCATATACGTGCTTATGGTATATTTTTTTTGTGGATAAATAAGTAAAAAAATCCAAAAAGCTGCCACAATACCAAGCATTATCATTGTGTAATAGCTTTTTTTAGCATTGATAGCAAAACCTAACTGTTTGATATAGAATAAATCTGCATCTTGCCCCAATTTTATCATAAAAAAAGTGATAAAAAAAAGCCCAATAATAGCTGCAAGATTTTTATAAGGAAACATTATTGAAAACAGCCAAAATGCTATAATAATAGCAAAAAACGCAAAATCCGCAATATAAAAGCCATCAATAAGCAAAAACACCAACAAAATAAGCGGAATACTGATGTAAGTAAATAGAGAAATAGTACGGTTTCCACCCAAAGAAATATATAAATAATCTTTCAACCAACTTGACAACGAAATATGCCAACGTCTCCAAAAATCAGTTATACTATCAGATTTGTAAGGAGAATTAAAGTTGAGCGGCAAGTAAAAGCCAAGCAAAACGGAAATTCCAATGGCAATATCCGTATAACCAGAAAAATCACAATAAATTTGGATAGCATAGCCATAAGTAGCCATCAAAACCTCAAAACCAGTACGCCCATAAGCATCAGGACTTAAAAAAACTTGATCAACAAATTGTGCAGAGATATAATCAGAAATCAGCATTTTTTTTACTAAACCATTGATTATCAAAAATATAGCGTAGTTAAATTGTTGTTTGGTAAGTTGGTATTTCTCATAAATTTGAGGAATAAAATCAGAGGCACGCACAATAGGACCTGCCACAAGTTGCGGAAAAAATGTCACAAAAAACGCAAAATCCCAGATATTATGGACAGGTTTTAGCTCTTCTTTATAAATATCCAACGAATAACTCATAGTTTGGAAGGTATAAAAAGAGATACCAACAGGCAAAATAATGCTTGTAGTGTCTAATTTTACGGTTGCATCAACGAAAGGCAAAAAATCAAAGGTTTCTGCTAAGTTGTTTATCAAAACAGAAAACATATTAACAACTTGATAGTTTGTCCCTAAAAGCTGATTGGACGCATCTAAGAAGAAAAAAGTATATTTGAAGTAAAATAAAAGCCCCAAATTTGCCACCAAGCTAATAATTAAAAATAGTTTTTTGGTAGATTTTTTGGTAGCTGCGGCTATTCCTTTTCCTGCATAATAATCTATCAATGTACTCAAAATGAGCAAAGTAAAGAAATATCCACCTGCTTTATAGTAGAAAAAAAAGCTAAAAACAGTCAGAAACAAATTTCTATAAAAAATATGTTTATAAACAAACTGATAAACCAACATCACCACAGCAAAAAAGCCCCAAAAAAGTGGCGCAGAAAATATAAGAGGCTCGTCTGGATTAAATAAGAAAAGGTCTGAAAAAAGGGTTTTGATTTGCTCTAACATTAGGAAGAGGTACGAAATAAGAGGTACGAAGTACGAATATAAAACTTTGGTTATTCAAGGTAAAAATAAAAAGACTTATTCTTATTTTTGACAAAAAAAAGCCCCTAATTGTTAATTAGGAGCTTAGTAGTAGCGAGAACAGGACTCTACTTACACGCTCACTATTTATTTGATTACTAAGTTCTTACGCTACCGTTGTAGCATTTTGCAAGCGTTTTTGTAAGTGAAATACCAAAAAAATAAGGTTTTTCACACCTACAAGAACTCAAAACGCTTGCCTAAACTTTGCGGAAAAAAGCTCGTCCAGTGTTTCGTCCCACTGCTCCTTTTTGATTCCAAACTTACCCATAATATAAAATTTTAGTTGTGTTAGCTTTTCCTCAATATTAGCATTTGTAAAAGTTTCGCTTTTATTTTGTTTTTCGTTTTTATCTGAAACGAAATAAGAAACATCAACATCTAAGCACTTTGACAATATTTCTAGTTTTTCTATGGGAGGTATTGTCTTATTGCTTTCATATTGATACACTAAATCTCTTGTAACTCCCATTTTTTGAGAGAGTTGTAAAGGAGTTAATTTTTTTTTCATTCTTAACTCCTTGATTTTTAGGCCTATTTCCATAATTTCAAATTTGTTTGGTGAAAATTATTTGCTTTTAATTTTTTTATCCGTTTTTAATTCCTATATTTGCACTATACAAACATACAATTACACAAATATACAAATTAAATGCCAATATCACAATGTCAGAGAAAAAAAAGATAGGAAATTTTAGTTTAAGTCCTGATGTTAAGACAAGGCTAAAAAAATTCGTCAAAAA
>JANYGM010000373.1 GCA_025362415.1 bacterium | reverse complement strand
AATTGGTACTAAAAACCACCCCCAGCCCCTCCTTAGGAAGGAGGGGAGTTTTGTCCCCCTCCTTTTCAAGGAGGGGTTAGGGGTGGTTTTGATATTTGTTTGTGCTAAACGTTTGATAATCAAGTAATAAAAACTCTAATACAAAAAAGCCTTTCCAAACTTTGGAAAGGCTTTTTTGCGACTACCTTATTGATTTTTTTAAGACCATTTCTATATAAATCTCTTTTTGGTCATTTTGAAAATAAACATTTTGAGCATTGAAATCTTGCATATTTTCTTGTCCTTTCCAATGTGCAATTTCTTTGTAGGGCGTGTTAGATACAATAAAAGAATTCAAAATAAGACTTTTATCACTAATTTGTGTTTCTATTTCTTTGATTTTTTTGTGTAGCATTATTTTGTCGTTGGTCATTCCGTCCACTTGTCGCAGTCCTTTGGGGTCAATGAAGGATATATATTGCTTATCCGCAACGACAAGCCACAAAATAAAATCAGGATAAAAATTGTTTGTCTCAAAAAAACCAATTCCTTTCCTGCTCGTATTGCGCAACAAATACAGTTTTTTATCCTCAAAAAATGCTTTATTTCTCTCAAAATACCTTTTCAAGTCCTCTACAAAATCATATTCTCCTTCATTTAGTGCCACAGGACGAATGGTTATCAGTTCTTTTGAATAAGCTTTTGTATCAATATAAATAAGTGGTTGATACAAGTGCATTTGCGCATAAATAGCCTGAGAATTTCCGCTTAATTGGAAGTTTTGACTGAAATTTTTGTCTTCAATATTAGTTTTTAGTTCTTTTAGCTTGCTAATAAGCACTTTTTGCTCTTGCTCTACCTCAAAAATATATTCATTAAAAAAATTAGCATTTCCTTCACGTTGCAGAGTTGTAACCTCCATATTTTTGCTATAAAACTCATTCTTAACCTTGTTATAGGCTTTTTCTACAAACTTTTTTAGCAACGAAATAGCCAATTCTTGCCAAACTTGCACATTTTTGTAGTCGCCAAATTCCAAATCTGTAGCAGGAATTTCAAGTGTATAAAAATTTTCATTAGCTAAAATAGCTTTCAAATCCTGCAAAGAAATATCAGAATTGTACCAACTGCGTTCATTTTTGAACTTCTGTATTTCAAAATAAATAGCGTTCCAATCCAAAAAAGCCAAATGTTTGTCTGTCAGTTTGCCTTTTTCTGTGTTGGTACTTTGGGGAGAAGTTCCGTTTGGATTTGTAGTTTTTGCACTTTTCAAAACTTTGATTTTAGCATACCAATTAAGCAAAATAGGGTTTATTTTAGCAGAAATATTGATTTTTACGGCAGGTTGTTTCTTAAAATCAACCCCACTTTTGATACCCAAATATTTGAGTTTTGGCAAGGACATATCCACCAAAGGCAAAAGCATTGGTATTTCTATAATTTCTGTATTTTTTTTGTCTTTTGTCAAACCTTCTTCTTCTAAATATGCCTTAAATTGTAGCATATAATCAGCACGCAAACCAAAAATATTCAGCGTTTCCAAAAGTGGCAAAACACTAGGAATAGGTGGTGTAGCACTCGTTTTTTCTATTGCTTTGCTACGTTTGAGCGCACTATCAAGCCCTTTTAGCCTTACGCCACGCCCAAAAAGTTGTATAATTTCCGAACCTTCTCCACGCCCAATATTGAGAAGTCCCATCATACTCACACGCCAACTACTCCAGCCTTCTGTGAATTTTTTTGAGCCTATAAGTACATTTATTTTACTGTCTTTGCGGTTGATGTCTGCAAATAATGATTTAGAAAAATCACGTTCACCCACTTGTAGTTTCTCATCTGCGCATATTTTGAGAAGTTTTGCATCATCTCCCACATTGATAATCCCAAAATAATCAGCATTTCCAATACGCAGACCTATTTCTCCACTTTGCCCTTTGAGGTTATCTACGTGCAAATGTGCGCCTTCTTGTTCCGTATTAAAGACTTCTTTAAGCATATCATCAAAAATTTGCTTTGCCGTTTTTTGGCTATTCTTAATTTCTACAAGCGCATTCCCAAAAATAAAATTGCCTTTGTTATCTTTTAGGTTATCTTTTCCTGTCTGTAACAAATCTATTCTTTTTATTGATGTAGCACTATCTTTCACGAAATCTGCCAAAAACTTCAAAATCTCTACCACATCAGACTGCGTTTCACCAGAAACAACACGCACTGCCGTAACCTTTCCGCCCACAAAAATAGCTAATGGTTTTTCAATATTAAAAGGCGCAATAGCTTTCTGATTATCTCTAAAAACTAACAACTGCTCATAAAACGTCATTAAACTTGCCGTAAGGTACATTTGCACATTTTTCTCTTGCCCTGGTTTGTGCCATTCTTCATCAAGGTTAAGGATTTGATAATCTTTCCCAAAACCATCATTATAAAAATATTTGTACGAATAATCAAAAATAGTTGCTTTTCCGTATTCATCTAGCAGTTTTTGCTTTTGTTCTTTGTTAGAAATAGCACTCACAGACTGCCCAAAAGTAGCAGAATACTCAAAAGAAAAACCATTAGCACACAAACGGTTGCGTTTTTCTTTCCAAATCTCGCCTCCTGTGCCTCTATGCCCTTCATCAACCAAAACAAAATTATTTCCCTCAAAATTTTCTACTGCAATGGTCTTTTCTCCATCTTTCTCTTCTAATTTATGAATATCAATAATACCTATTTTATTGCCTGCAAACGCATTTTTTACACTACTTTTGGTAAACAATTCTGCTCTAAAATTTGACGTTTGTAGCTCTTGCAAATGTTGCCTAGAAAGTCCCTCATTAGGTGTGAGAAGGATAATATTATCTAGTTTTTTACCCTGATGTTTTTCCAAATAATGCTGATATTGTAGGATATTGAGGTGCATTAAAAGCGTTTTCCCAGAGCCAGTGGCGTTCCAATAAGCTAATTTGTTCAAATCATCTTCATTTTGGCTTATATCAAACCTAAAATCCGAAATAGCAGAAAAATCATCATCATTATTATTGTTTTTTTGTTTTTGGTTGAACAAACCTGCATCTTTTTGTTTTTCTTTTTGCGTTTTCAAAAAAGCGTTCAAATCATCTAATAAGCCTTTTTTATCACTAAAATACTTATCCAAATAAATCTCTGTGAAAAGCAAACACAAATATTGAAAATATTTCCATTGCACAGGCTCATTGCCATTGCCACTGCGGTTGCGGTTGATTGCCTGCGTATGTGAGAAGATATTTTGGTCGTATTGCAACAAAAGTTCCTTAGAAATTATCCCTGTGTTATAGAAATAACTATTCAAAGCATAATAAAAACGAGAAATATTGTTTTCATCATAGCCTTCCAGTCGTGGGTCTTTGAGGTGTTCGGCTAAGGCTTCCAAATGCGTTACGCCAAACAAACTTAAAATATATTTATTTAATACAAGGGAAGATGCGAGTTGTGCCATAATTTGTAAGGTTGGTTTTGTTTAATTTTGTTTTTCTTTAATTATCTTTATGCTATTTTCCTTGTTTTTCCTTTAATTTCCTTATTTTCCTGTGTCGTCAGGTGTTTCCACCTGACGACAAATGCGCTTTTAGGTTTTTCATTTTGGAGAAAATAATGATTTTTACGTTTTATTTTCTCCAAAAACTGGTATTTAAAAGCTATATTTGTTGTCCAATGGAAACACCCGACAACACAAAGTATAGCACTTTTTTAGAAATTAACATTACTGGGGCTTGCCCCATAGCCGTCAGGCTAGTTCATTTACTCTTGTTTAGGCACTTGAAGTTCTTTGCACCGTCAGCTAAAGCAGACGGCAAAATAGACTTTAAAGCACTTGAAGACTATATTTCTGTTTTTTTACTTTCTTTGCCGTCTGCTTTAGCTGACGGTGCAGAGATATTTGAGTGCCTA
>JANYGM010000372.1 GCA_025362415.1 bacterium | reverse complement strand
ATTATTTTAGCTTTCATAATGATTGCTTTTCTCTTTTGGGCATCTCTGGAAATAATGGTACGTGCCTTGCATATTGTAGGAGAAAAAGAAGCAAAATTACTTATAAAAGGTAGTTTCAACCCATTTCTAGCAGTTTTTGGTGGTATATTGATAACGGCAATAGTACAAAGTAGTTCCCTCGTAACTTCTATGATAGTGGCAATGGTGGCATCTGGTTTACTTTCTATGGAAATAGGCATAAATATCGTAATGGGCGCAAACATTGGCACTACGCTTACGTGTATGATGGTTTCTCTGGCATATCCAACACGTAAAAAAGAGTTCAAAAAAGCCTTTGCAGGGAGTCTGTTGCACGTTTTTTTTAATATTCTAAGCGCATTTTTATTGTTTCCTATTGAATATTATTTTGGTGGCTTGTCGTGGCTATCAGGTGAGGCAAGTCGTTTTTTGATAGAAATAAAAATGACTATTCCAGTTGATTTTTCTATGCACGTAAAATCATTTATAAATCCTATTGTCAATACACTTCTATTATTTGTAGAAAATGGTTTTATCTTGCTTATTATCTCATTTTTGTTACTTTTTCTTTCTTTGCGTTTACTTTTGATGATGTTCAAAAACATTGTTATTAACCGTTTGATGACCAAATTAGAAGTTTTTTTGCTAGCAAACGAAGGTCGTTCACTTTTTTGGGGGATTTTGATAACTGCTATTGTGCGTTCTAGTTCTGTGATGACTTCGTGGGTTACGTTACGTGTTGCTAGCAATCAAATTCCGCTAAAAAGCTCTTTTGGTTTTATTTTAGGTGCAAATATTGGCACAACTATAACGGCTCTTTTGGCAACTATTGGACTATCTAATATCAGTGTTCAAATTGCTATGGCACATATTTTGTTTAACGTGTTGGGCGTTATGCTGATGTATATTTTGCCTTTTTTACGAAACTATTTGATTATACTTGCTCGTTATTGTGGACATCAAGTAGCTGAAAAACGTATTTTAGGGGTTTTGGGCATATTATTGATATTTTTTATTATTCCTTTTTTGCTTATTTATTTTAATTAAAATGCTGGATATTTTTTAACACTAAGTTCATTAAAAAATACACACTAAGTAGGCACTAAGAAATACAAAGTTAGGATTTTATTATCAACAAAAAAGAGTACCAAAATATAGATTTTGGTACTCTTTTTCTGTATTGATAATTAGAAAATTTAATTGTCAATATTTTGTATTCATTCACAATTAAAAATTCATAATTATTTAATTAACTTTTACAGTATTTTTTTCGTTAGAAACGGCATCTTGTGTAGTTCTACCCACAAAACTCGTCATAGAACTATAAATATTCAGTCCATAACCTACAACCATATCAAACACACGAGCAGGCAAAATCCCTCTCAAAACTGGAATTAAATACACAGACCAAGGCGCACGCAAGATAATATCATTATTTTTGACTGCTTCCAAAATATCATCTGTGATGTCTTCTGGTTTCAAAAGTGGCGCAAGCAAAGGAGCTTTTACACCTGTAAACATACCTGTATCTATGTAACTAGGCGTTACTGTCGTAACGTGCAAATCAAAATTTAGTTCATCATTTAATGCCTCAAATTCCAAACGAATAGACTCTGAAAAGCCCAAAACTGCCCATTTGCTACCAGCATACACCGACATTTTTGGGTTAGGCACAAGCCCAGCCGCAGAAGCAATATTGATAATATGTCCACTTCCTTGGCGTATCATTTCGCCACCAAAAACCCTTGCTACGTGCATCACACCCAACACATTGATACGAATAGTACGCTCAATATCTTCGTGTGTGTGTTCCGTAAAACTTTTACCAACAATAATACCTGCATTATTAAACAAAATATCAATTCTGCCTACCTCTGTAAGTGTGAGTGTTGCAGCACGCCTAATGTCGTCCAAACTGGATACATCAACCAAATAAGGGTGAACAGTATAGCCTTTTTGACGTAGTTCCTCTGTTACGAGGGTCAAATTTTGCTGATGAATATCCCAAATAACAAGTTCAGTAGCTCCTTGTTTGAGGCATTTTTCACCTAACATCTTACCTATTCCGCTTGCGCCACCTGTCACGAGGACGGTTTTATCTTTAATTTTAGTCATTTTCTTATTTGTTTATCTTAGGATTTATACTAATCTGCATTATACAAAGCTACTATTAAATTATCATAAAAGCAAATAAATAAATAATTGTGAATTTTTAATTATGAACTAGCAACTGCTAGTGTTTATAATCAGTTAATTATGTATCATTTTGACATTATCATAACATACTCTAATTTTGATACCAACATAATGCCTATGCTGTAAGGATTTGCACGTATGTCACCACCAGCGGTAACCCAAGTCTGAATGGTAGCCTATTAGGAATTTTTGTTTTTTCTGATGACGAAAAGAATTTTCATCTTATCTTTTTTTTGGCTTGTAGAAGCCTGTGGGGGAGTTTTATCATATTAAAGTACATTATTTGAAAATTCGGATACACTATGCAAAAAAATATTTGATGTATCCGAATATGTAATGTGTGTATCCTTTTTTCTGTCAAAAGAAAAAGCAAAAAACCCATTTTAATAGCATTTATTGCTATTTTAATGGGTTATCTACAAGTATATCAGTGTTTTTTGTGACCTCGTCAGGAGTCAAACCTGAAACCTCCAGAGCCGTAATCTGGTGCTCTATTCAATTGAGCTACGGGGCCTTGTTTCGTTATTATTGAGATGCAAAGGTACTACTATTTTTTGTATTTCCAAATTTATTTTAGATTATTTTTGAAAATAAATCATTTTTTCACCACATAGACACAGAGAAGACATAGAAATACAAAAAGTATATCACCAAATACATCATATATCACACATCAAAGTATCACATTCCTAAAGTCCTATTCCTAGTCTTATGCCACTTGTTTGGAATTTTCCATCAAGAAAACTTACAAAATAATCAACACGTCCCAACATTTTGATATTTTCTAATCCAAATCCAAACTCCAAATAGTTGCCATTTGTACCAGAAGTGAGGTAATTAGCCGTAATAACTTCTTGTAATTTAAGTTTTCTAAGCCCAGCAATACGCCCAAAAATTGCTCCGTTGAAATGATGATTATAAAGCACACCAGCATAAGGTTTTGTAGTGCTAAAATCATAATAATTAAGCATTTGATAACCTGCAAAACTTCCGCTCCAATTAGTTTGATTGCCATTAAAATGCTGATAATCAAGGAATGTTATACTATCTTTAGTAAGCGTTGCACCACCAAAAATCTTATAATTACTTGTCCCTAAAAGTCTTATCTTAAATTTACCATCAATATCTACTTGCACTCTATCATAGCTGATACCTGCACCAAGTGTAGGCAAAGCACGAGTGTAGGCAATTTGCAAAGTTGGGTATTTAGAATCTTCATTTATCTTCGCATTTGGACGTGTGCTATACTTTTGTGCAAAAGTAAATTTAGTTGTAATATTGAATTTTAAGACTTTATTAGCCACAAAATCAGCAGTTTTCCCAGCTTTATCCAACTCAAAATTAGTAGGTGTATTACTGGTATATTCTCTATCCTTAATATTAAAAATTTTAAAATTACTGTGATTGGTCATTGGGCTACGGTTGGCATACACCAAACCAGCCGACAAAAATATACCATTGGTTACCTCACTTTGATAGGTTAGTCTAGCATAGTCACTAAGGTAGTATTTAATAAAATTCAGTTCAGAAAAAAGCGTGTAAGAAGTATTCACAATTACATCAATAGGTTCTGTATTGTTGATTTGTTCCACAAAACGTCCTCCATCTAAGCTAAGTTTTGTTTGTTTTTTTGGGTTAAGTTGCGCCTGTAAGACAAGTTTGCTTTTCCAAGTCAAATCTGCAAAACCATAACGCACAGTTGGCTGAATACTAAATCCTGTACGGTTTTTATAGCGTTTTGTATAGCCAGTTGTAAGATTTAGCACGCCACCTTCTACCGTATTAAATTGCAATGCGTTGAGCAAACCGCCAATATACCAACTTTCGCCTTTGTGTGTATTGCGCCAAGAATAGCCCAAAATCAAGAAATTAATAGGTTTTAGTTTATTACTTATTCTATCCATAGAGTCTTTATAAACTTTCGTTTCTTTGATAACTTGCACGCTATCTTTTTTAAAATAACCAACCGTTTCTTTACCTGTAAGCGGTACAGGGCGTATTCCATTCCAATAGGTGGTATCTTTTTTATTTGCTTCTTCATTTATAGAAAAAATCTCATTTGTAAAATCTTTCTTTTCAATACTCGGGTTCATATTGTATTTTGAGTAAATCCCAATAAAATACCCATCTCCGTTGATACCAAAAGCCTCAAATTCAAAATCAAAACGCTGCGAAAATATCACCCAAGGAGCATTTTTAGCATCAGAAGAAGGAATAAAAGATTGTTTGATAATAGCTTTTTCTATGAATTGTACCTGATTATCTTTTGTAACATACAAATCAGTGGCATAAATACGCCAGCTATCTTCCACAATAAATATATGCCCAGCAAAAACAGGGTCTGTGTTACGAATGGGCATTACTTTTATCTTGTTGATAGTCAAACCTTTTTCCTGATAAAAACCTTCCATTTTGTAGGTATAATAGTTGAAAGCGTTGTCTGCAATAGGTGAAACCATTCCACGCTCCGCAAAACCGTCATTTTCAGTAAGATTTTCATAAAAATTAACCTGCAAGCCTGTTGCTTGATTAAAGCTAAAACCGTTATTATTGCCTGCTACCTTAGAAGAAATCATTTTTTCTTTGATTTTATTAGGCGGAATAGCACTTACCTCTGAAATTGATTCTGATAGATATACAATGCCTGTATCTATGCGTATAGTCATTCCCATAATGGTTTTTGGTGCTTTTCCAATGTGATTTAAGCCTTTTAAATACACTTCACAAGTATATTTTTCTACTTCACGCAGGTATTTTTTGCGGTTTTTTTGAGCATTTTTAATAATTTCGTTGGCGGGGTCTTTTGATGTAACTTCTGCGGCAGTTGAAACCTCAAAATTATCTTCTAAAAGCGTTACATTGCGCTCTAATGTGGGAGTAGAAATAGTGATTTTTTCTACAATTCCTTGAAAACCAATGTATTCAAAAACAATATTATGTGTACCATAAGGCAAATAAAGTTGGTATTCTCCTTCTCCGTTGGAAGTTGTACCTTTGGTGGTATTTTGAATATAAACATTGACAAAAGGCATTGATTCACCATTTTTGGAGGTTATTTTGCCTTTTAGAATGCCTATTTGAGCATTATTTTGTGAGTCATTTTGCGCTTTTATTTGCGCATTGCAAGTAAAAATGAGTAAAAAGAATAAAATATTTTTCATATATAATATAAAAGGGTGAGTATTTTGTTTTTTTGTATGATTTGAAAACGCAAAAATACTACAAAAAATTATATTTCTGAAAAAATATTGTTGTATTATTTAATTATTTGTTGTATTTCATTCACAATTCACAATTATTTTTTGTGGAATTTGCAATATTTCTCCATAATTTTTGCATTTATGCAGTTCTGTATTGGCATTAAATTTAGCAAAAATAGCTGGAAGTTGTTTGCTGATATCTATCAATTTAAAATATTCTTCAAATAAATCATCAAAAACACTCAATTCTTTTTCGTAAGTATCTTCAAAATATTTTTTTACTATTCCAGCTATTATTTTGTTTTTTTTTGCGTATTTTTGTCGTGCATTTGTTGTAGTATGTTTAAGGTTCATAGCACAAATATACACCTTTTGCAATAAAAATAGCCCATAATATTTTGATATTCAGTTTGTTATGGCTATTTTCTTAACAACAAATTAAGATTGAAGAAGAAGATTAAATAACTAAATCTTCTTCAAAAAGATAAAAGAACTATCTCATCACAATAAAAAAAACTATCATATTACTATCACAAATGACTTCAAATTCCTCTTCAACAACACATTTTACCTCCCTAAACCTTACCAAAGATGAAATCTTACAAGATTTTACGCTGGTTTGTGAAAGTAGAGAGGCAAGCCTGACTGGGCGCAAGGAAGTTTTTATGGGTAAAGCTAAATTTGGCATCTTTGGTGATGGCAAAGAACTTGCCCAAATTGCTATGGCGAGGGCTTTTAAAAACGGTGACTTCCGTTCTGGTTACTATCGTGACCAAACTTTTATGTTTGCTATTGGTGCGCTCACAATAGAGCAATTTTTTGCGCAATTATATGCTGATACTGACCTCAATAATGAGCCTGCCACCGCAGGACGTTGTATGAATGGGCATTTTGCTACTCGTATGCTCAATGATGATGGTAGTTTTAAGGCACTTACACAACTCAAAAACTCTTCTGCGGATATTTCTCCTACCGCAGGGCAAATGCCTAGACTTTTGGGGCTTGCGTGGGCTTCAAAACTTTATAGAAATAATCCAGAACTTACTAAATTTACTGATTTTTCTATCAATGGTAACGAAATTTCTTTTGGAACTATTGGTAATGCGTCCACTTCTGAAGGTATGTTTTATGAAACTATCAATGCTGCTGGCGTGTTGCAAGTGCCTATATTGATGTCTGTGTGGGATGATGAGTTTGGTATCTCTGTTGGGAAAGAACATCACACAACTAAACACAGTATTTCTCACGTTCTGGCTGGTTTTCAGACGAATGAAGACGGAAAAGGACTAGAAATATTTAGAGTGAAAGGTTGGGATTATGTTGCTTTGATAGATACCTATCAAATTGCGGCTGAAAACTGCAGAAAAATTCATTCTCCTGCACTTGTTCACGTTGTTGATGTTACACAACAACAAGGTCATTCTACTTCTGGCTCACACGAACGCTATAAAACTCTTGAAAGACTTGCTTTTGAGGTGGATTTTGATTGTAATAAGAAATTTGCAGAATGGATTGTTGCAAATAACATTGCTACTGTTGAAGAACTCACAGAAATTGAAACAAATGCGAAAGATAAAGTTAAAAAAGCACGCTCAACTGCGTGGAACAACTTTTTAGCTACCCTAAAAACATATCAAAATGGCGTAGATGCACTTATTGGAGAGGCGACAGTAGCTACTTCTGGAGAAGTTTCTGCTAAAATTGCTAAGATTAGAGAAGATTTAGCTGCAACTATCAACCCAATTAAGAAAGATGCGTTTGTTGCTTTGAAAAAAGTATTGCGTTTGATGAGAAATTCAACTAATTTGGCAGAATTAAAAGGGCGTTTTACTGATTGGCTAGACGAAAAAGGCTATCAAGCACAAAATGAATATAATTCTTTTCTTTATTCTCAATCAAAAGAGAGTTATAAATACATTAAAGTTGTCAAAGCCACCTATAATGATGATGCTTTTGAGCCTTCTAAACTCGTTGATGGTAGGGAAGTATTAAGGGCTAATTTTGATAGCATATTCTCTACTAATCCGCTTGTGGTGGCTTTTGGAGAAGATGTAGGGAAAATTGGAGATGTTAATCAAGGTTTTGCAGATTTGCAAGATAAATTTGGAGAAATACGTATTTCTGACACAGGAATACGTGAATGTACCATTTTGGGGCAAGGAATTGGTACAGCAATGCGTGGTTTGCGCCCTATTGCAGAGATACAATATTTAGATTATTTGTTGTATGCTATTCAAATAATGTCTGATGACTTAGCTTGCTTGCAATATAGGACAAAAGGAGGACAAAAAGCTCCTGTTATCATACGCACAAGAGGACACAGATTAGAAGGCATTTGGCATTCAGGCTCTCCAATAGGAATGATACTCAACGCTATTAGGGGAATACACGTACTTGTGCCTCGTAATATGACTATTGCAGCAGGTTTTTATAATGCAATGCTACAAACAGATGAGCCTGCACTAATCATTGAATGTCTAAATGGTTATAGACTTAAAGAAGCTATGCCCTTGAATGTGGGAGCGTTTACGGTGCCTTTAGGCGTGCCAGAAGTCATAAGACAAGGTACAGATGTAACCATTGTAACGTATGGTTCTATGTGTAGAGTGATGGAAGAGGCAGCTATTGCGTTAGAAGAGGTGGGTATTTTTTGTGAGATTATTGATGTTCAAACTTTGCTTCCTTTTGATGTTAATCATACTATTGTAGAAGCTATCAAAAAGACGAATAGAGTTGTTTTTGCTGATGAAGATGTAGAAGGTGGCGCAAGTGCTTTTATGATGCAACAAGTTTTAGAAGTGCAACAGGCTTACAAATACTTAGATGCTGCACCACTTACGGTACATTCACAAGACCACAGACCAGCCTATTCATCTGATGGGGATTATTTCTCCAAACCTAATGTAGAAAACATCTTTGATAAGATTTATGAGATGATGCACGAGGCAAACCCAACTGCTTTTCCTTCAATATACTAAAGGAGAATTAATAAATATTAGAGTTTTTATTACTTGATTATCAAACGTTTAGCACAAACAAATATCAAAACCACCCCTAACCCCTCCTTGAAAAGGAGGGGGACAAAACTCCCCTCCTTCCTAAGGAGGGGCTGGGGGTGGTTTTTAGTACCAATT
>JANYGM010000347.1 GCA_025362415.1 bacterium | reverse complement strand
TCTTGCTCCCCTCCTTTCTAAGGAGGGGTTAGGGGTGGTTTTTTAATATCAATTTATTGTTAAATACTTGATAATCAAACTATAAAAACTCTAATTAAAACACAATCAAAGAATTTAAGCAAAGCATATCTCGCTGATTATAAAAGTTTTAATATAGAGGATTTCTACAAAAATACAACAGAAGAATGGATAAGGAATTATCCACACAAAAACCGCTTACATTGGACATATATTACTGAATTTTCAACACTTTCTGAAGATTTTATTTTTGATTTTTTTGAAAAATTAGAACGCCATATTTTACTACGAAAATATGTGTTTTCAGAAGACTTTACACGCAAACTTACACCAAAAATTAACACTAAATATGAGTGGACTGAGTTCTTTAGAGAACAGAGTTATTCAGAAGCATTTTTGGAAGAAAATATTAAAAATGTAGATTTACTTCGTCTTTCTCATAGTAAGACTATGGAAAATTTATCAGAAAAATTTATTAGAAAACATGAAAAAGAATGGGTTTGGAATTATATTGGAGAAGTAGC
The DNA here is from genome assembly GCA_025362415.1 of bacterium. Classification (GTDB taxonomy): domain Bacteria; phylum Bacteroidota; class Bacteroidia; order Cytophagales; family Thermonemataceae; genus JANYGM01. Next base: position 3,830 of record JANYGM010000347.1, on the reverse strand, counting down.
AAAATTTTCAGAAACATTTATTAGGGAATTTCAAGATAAAGTAGATTGGAAACAAATTTCACAATATCAAATCTTATCAGAAAATTTTATCAGAGAATTCCAAGACAGAATAGATTGGTACAATATTTCTAGATATCAGACCTTATCAGGTGGTTTTATCAGAGAATTTCAAGATAAAGTAGATTGGTATACTATTTGCCAAAATCAAACTTTATCAGAAGATTTTATGAGAGAATTTCACGATAGAATTAAATGGTATGGTATTGAGAAACAAATTTTATCAGAAGATTTTATTAGAGAATTTCAAGATAATATTAGAGAAAAATCCTAATAATCAAAATGCAAAAAATAAATTGAAAACGCTTTGATAATTTTTTACAAAAATTTCTTCAAATTTTCATAAACAAGATGCACAGGAAGTCCCATTACATTAAAATAAGAGCCTTCTATACGCTCCATTCCAATCATTCCTAGCCATTCTTGCGCTCCATAACTGCCTGCTTTGTCGTAAGGTTTGTAGTTTTCTATATAAAAATGAATTTCCTCGTCAGTTAGTTCCTTTAAAAACACTTTTGTTGTATCTGCAAAGGTAATTTTTTTGTCTTTGCTCATTATACATACACCTGTAATCACTTCGTGTGGCACGCCAGAGAGCATTTTGAGCATTGCTTTTGCTTCTGCAAAGTCTGCAGGTTTGTTCAAAATTTGGTTATTGATAGCCACAATGGTATCCGCAGTAATAATAATTTCGTCAGTAATTTCTCCTAAAAATGCCTCTGCTTTGCGTATAGCAAGAATAATGGGAATTTCGTGAGCAGGTAAAGTCGGCAAAAAATCTTCTGGAGTATCTTTTGTTTTTACAGTAAAAACAATACCAATATCTTGTAAAAGTTGTTTTCTGCGTGGTGAGCCAGAAGCCAAAATAATAGGAACATTAAAAGAAAGCATATTTTTGATGTGTGATGTATGATGTATGATGTGTGATGTATGACGTGTGATGTATGATGTGTGATAGTAATGTACCATAAATAACTTCCTACAAAACTTCCCGAAAGTTTCCAAATTTCGGAAAGTTGTGCCAAAAAACGCTTATTTATTTTGGAAATTAGTATGTTATTTCCAGCACGTTACATATATGATGTGTGATATATGAGTTTTGCCATAAATAATATATTTTTACATCATACATCATATATCAAGTTTTTTTATTTCTTCTGCTGATAATTGTGTATGTGTTTGCACATCTTCCAAAGAAAAACCCGCCTTTAGAAGACTTTGAGCAATTTTTATAGTATTTTTTGAGAGTTCTTTTTTGGCAAGTTCTTTCTCTTGTGCTAATTGTTTTTTGGCAAGTTCTTTCTCTTTGGCTAATTCTTTTTTGGCAAGTTCTTTCTCTTTTGAGAGTTCTTTTTCTGCTTTTCCTTTTTGTCTTGAAAGTGCTTTTTCTGCTTTTTCTTTTTGTTTTAATAATTTTGCTTTTTCCTTCTCTACTTTCTCCAAAGCACGTTTTGTGGCAAGACTCCAACGCCCTTTAATGTCTTGCTCACGCATCAAAAAGTAATCATAAGCCTCTAATTCTTTGGTTGTCCAACTAAATTTACTAGCATCTTCATACGCATTTTTAAGCCCTTTGTCTTTGACACTTGTGGGCGTAAGTTCAAGATTTTCAGCATTTTTGATAAAATAAACCCATTGGTCTATGATTGTTGTTAATTCATCTTCTGTTTTATTGAATTTGGGAAGTTCTATAAAATTAAATTCAATATCTTTAATCACATTTTCACCTGTATCCATATCATAAACCTTATGACGACTCAAATAACGAGGATTTTGCGTAATTTCAAAGTCCAAAATCCCAATAAAAAACACAGGATTTAGTTTTTGGTAGTCTGTTCCACGCTCAATTTGGGAAGAATAACTTTTTGATGCATAGAAAAGTACACGTTTGTCAAAGTCTTCTATTTCAGCGACTTGCATCTCCACAATGTATTGATTTCCAATTTTATCTTTTGCCTTAATATCTACAATAGTAACTTTCCCTCCCTTCAAAGCAGGCAACTGATAAGGATTTAAAATCTCTACACTTACTATTTTCTCCTCTTTATTAAAGAACAAAACAGCGTTCAGAAAGGAAATAAGTGCTTCTTTTCTGTTATCATTTCCAAAAATTTTGTGAAACGCAATATCATTTTTTACATCTACAAACTGCATAAGTAATCATGAATTTTTAATTGTGAATGAATACGAAGTTTTGGTAAACCAAAATTAATTAGGAGCTTTAAGCTACTTTTAATAGCTAATTTTTCTTGTATTGAAATAAAAAACAAAAATAATGAAAAAAACAAGCATTTTTTTCATAAGAAATTATTTATTATTGCATTTTGAAAAACGGACTTATTAGCGTACTTTTGATTTTATAAACACAAAGATAGCTATTTTAATTAGGAATTATTATATTATCAAGATAAAATATAATAACTTGATTATCAAATTATTATACTAATTCACAATTCACAATTCACAACTCACAACTCATTATGAAACTTTGTTTTGCAAGCAATAATGCCCACAAATTAGAAGAAATCAGGCTTTTAGTAGGAGATTTATTTGAGATTGTCAGTCCAAAAGATTTGGGTTGTACAGAAGAAATTCCAGAAGATTTTGCAACATTAGAAGAAAATTCTTTGCAAAAAGCCAATTATATTAACCAAAATTACCATATTGATTGTTTTGCAGATGATTCTGGCTTAGAAGTAGAAGCCCTCAATGGTGCGCCTGGTGCATTTTCTGCTATGTATGCAGGCACACACGGCGACCACAAGGCAAACAATGCACTTTTATTGAAAAATTTAGAAGGTAAAACCAATAGAAACGCAAGGTTTCGCACTTGTATCACACTCATAAAAAATGGACAAACACATCAATTTCAAGGAGTTATAGAAGGAGAAATACTAACAAAAAAACGAGGAGAAGAAGGCTTTGGCTATAATCCTGTTTTTGTGCCAAAAGGACATCAAAAAACTTTTGCACAAATGGATATTACAGAAAGAAATATGCGTAGTCATAGAGCTAAGGCACTTTTTGAGTTACTAAAATTTCTTAAAAACGAAAAATAATACAAAATAAAAATCTCAAATTAAGCTAAAAAATATGCCTAACAACGACAGAGAAAAAATTATCCAAAAAATACAAAATGCCCTCAAAATCCAGCCTGAAAAACTACCAACACAACCTAATTTTACGGCTGAAATCTACACAGATAGCCCAGAAATAGATTTAGCGGTCATTTTTGCACAAAATTTTACGGCTATGCAAGGCAAATTCTGTTTTTGTGGAGATGAGCAAGATTTTATAGATAATTTGGAGAAATTACTGCGTGAAAAGCAAACCAAAGAGGTTTTTGTGTGGGAAAAACCCCTGCAAGAGATTTTTGATGTGGCACAAATCCCTTACAAAGGAAATGATATTGATTTTATGGCAGCGGATATTGGCATCACTACGTGTGAGGCACTTGTGGCACGTACTGGAAGCCTTATTGTGTCTTCAAATACCACAAGTGGCAGACGACTTTCCATTTACCCAAATATTCACGTAGTGGTGGCGTTTACCTCGCAACTTATTTATGATTTGCAGACTGCATTGGAACAAATCAAGCTGAAATACAAGTATTTACCTTCTATGCTTTCTGTTACGACAGGACCTAGTCGCACAGCAGACATTGAAAAAACACTTGTTTTGGGCGCACACGGTCCAAAAGAACTTTATGTTTTTTTGATTGATGATTTTGTAGAACAAGAAGAGCCTGCAATTACAAATTAACAATTACGAAT
>JANYGM010000363.1 GCA_025362415.1 bacterium | reverse complement strand
AATTGGTACTAAAAACCACCCCCAGCCCCTCCTTAGGAAGGAGGGGAGTTTTGTCCCCCTCCTTTTCAAGGAGGGGTTAGGGGTGGTTTTGATATTTGTTTGTGCTAAACGTTTGATAATCAAGTAATAAAAACTCTATTATTTATCATTTACAAAATTATGCTTACACTACACCCACAATATATTACGGATACTGCAGGTAAAAAACTTGTTGTGTTATCTTTCAATGAATTTGAGAATATTATGGAAGAATTAGACGAATTAGAGGATATTCATCTTTATGATGATGCTAAAAAAGAAGATGATGGTAAACGTATTTTATTGTCAGATTATCTTAAAAAACGAGAAGTAAAAAATGTCTAATTATACCATTTTATTATCAAAAAAAGCAGAAAAACAACTAGACAAACTTCCAAAAAATATAGCTATTTCAATTATTGAAGGTATTTCTCTACTAGAAACAGACTCTCGTCCAAATGGTTGTAAGAAGTTGAAAGGTAGAGACGGTTTTCGTATTCGTGTTGGTGATTACCGTATTATTTATGAAATATATGATGACGAACTTATTATTGATGTTATCACACTTGGACATAGAAAGGATATTTATCAATAAATTTCAACCAATTTTAAAGTGAATTTTTTAGCACATTTGTATCTTTCTGGTGATATTTCTGATATTAAAATTGGCAATTTTATAGCTGATGGAGTGCGTGGAAAGCAGTCTAAGACATTTTCTACACAAATCCAACAAGGAATTTTGTTGCACCGTGCCATTGATACCTTCACAGATGCACATACTTGCGTAGATACAAGCATAGCACGCCTACAAAGCACACAGGGGCGTTTTGCACCTGTTGTGGTAGATATTTTTTATGACCATTTTTTAGCTAAAAATTGGCAAACTTACCACAAGCAACCACTAGCAGAATACGCACAAGAATTTTATACTTTTGTACGCACTTATTGGGAAATATTGCCACAACGTGTTAGAGAGGTTGTTTTTTATATGGAAAAACAAGATTGGCTATACAATTATGCGTCTATCAAAGGTATGACCAAAGCATTTGAGGGAATGAGCAAACGCACCAAATTTGCTTCTAATATGCTTACTGCGCCACAAGATTTGGAAAAAGATTATTTGCTTTTTGAAGAAGATTTTACCACTTTTTTTCCACAATTAGTGGATTTTTCTAAGAAAAAATTAGAAGAAATCTTACAAGACACTCCACAAGAAAAACCACAAGAAATTTTATAAAAAATCAGCTTTATTTAGCATTTTAGCATATTTTTTAATGGTTTCTTTATTGATATTTTCCTCTTTTTGAATACGTAAAAGACACTTATAACCAGAATGTTTTAAGATAATCTCTTCACTTTCTTTGTTTTCTTCTCCATTAAAAACAATTCCTACAACATCAATATTTCTACGTTTCAACTCGTTGATAGTCAGTAAAGTATGGTTGATACTTCCCAAATATAAATTAGCTACCAAAATAACTTTGCAATTAGTTTCTATACTAAATTTAGTTGCCAAATCAATCACAAAATCATTATCATTCAAAGGTACTAAAACTCCGCCAGCACCTTCAATAATAAGATTATTAGCTACCCTTGCAGCGGTTTTTGGCAAAATAATATTTTCTAATTTTATCTCAATTCCTTCTGCACGAGCCGCTTTATGTGGAGATGCAGGCATTTGAAGTAGATAACTTTCCTGATGAAAAGTCATTGGAAAAGTGCCTTGATTATCTGTAATCAAACTTTTTACTGTTTCTGTATCTGTAGGAAAGCCTGCTTGTACTGGTTTAAAGTAGTCTGCACCCAAAAACTCTACCAAAATAGCACTTACAAGCGTTTTCCCGCAATCTGTACCAATAGCCGTAACAAAGTAATTTTTCATTTATAGTTTATTTGTTTGATTATTTGATTATTTAATAATGTTTGTGACTTGTATTTAACAGAGAGGTTGTAAATTTATCATAGCTACCCAAAACAGCCTAATAAGGGCGTTTTAAGTAGCTATGGGTAAAAATTACATAGACAAAAAATATCAAATAATTTTTAAAACTTACTTTCCATACGTTTTCTTTCGTTTTCGTCAAGATAAATCTTGCGCATACGGATAGCAAGTGGCGTAACTTCTACATACTCATCTTTTTGTATGTATTCTAACGCTTCTTCCAAAGAAAACTGTACTTTCGGAACAATTCTTGCGCTATCATCAGTACCAGAGGCACGAACGTTAGTCAATTTTTTTGCTGTTTGGACATTTACAACAAGGTCAGAACCTCTTGTATGTGCGCCAATCACTTGTCCCATATAAATTTCTTCTCCTGGATCAACAAAAAATACACCTCTATCCTGCAATTTGTCAATAGAATATGCCGTTGTAGGTCCCATATCTTTAGAAATAAGAGAACCACTTGTACGTTCTGGAATTTCACCTCTAAATGGTTGGTAATCTTGGAAACGGTGCGTCATAATAGCCTCACCTTGCGTAGCCGTAAGTACCGCATTACGCAAGCCAATGATACCACGAGAAGGAATACTAAACTCCAAATGTTGCAAATCACCTTTTGGCTCCATAATCATCAGCTCGCCTCTGCGTTGTGTAGCAAGTTCAATAACTTTTCCTGAAACGCTTTCTGGCACATCAACCACCAAAATTTCTATTGGCTCACATTTTTTACCATCAATATCTTTGTAAAGTACTTGTGGCTGACCAACTTGCAACTCATAACCTTCTCTACGCATTGTTTCAATAAGGATAGACAAATGCAAAATTCCACGACCATATACCAAAAATCTATCTTCAGAATCTGTGTTTTGAACACGCAAAGCAAGATTTTTTTCAATTTCTTTGTAAAGTCTATCTCTCAAATGTCTAGAAGTTACAAATTTACCATCTTTTCCAAAAAATGGAGAATTATTGATAGTGAAAAGCATACTCATTGTAGGCTCATCAATAGAAATACGAGGAAGTTGCTCTGCGCCTTCCAAATCCGTAATTGTATCTCCAATTTCAAAATCTTCAATACCAATAACAGCGCAAATATCACCTGCTTTTACTTCTTCAACTTTCACTCTTCCAAGTCCTTCAAAAGATTGTAATTCTTTGATTTTCACCTTTCTAAAACTACCATCAGCCTTAAACATTCCCATTTGTGCGCCTTCACGCAAAACGCCTCTATGCACACGACCAATAGCAATTCGTCCAATAAATGAAGAATAATCTAATGAAGTGATTTGCATTTGTGCGCTTCCTTCTGGACTTGGCGCAGCAGGAATAGCTTCCAAAACAGTATCCAAAAGTGCAATAATATCAGTTGTAGGCACTTTCCAGTCTCTACTCATCCAACCTTGTTTGGCAGAACCATAAACCGTTTGGAAATCCAATTGTTCTTGTGTTGCACCTAAGTTAAACATCAAATCAAAAACAGACTCGTGAACTTCGTCAGGGCGACAGTTTAATTTATCTACTTTATTGATAACTACGACAGGTTTTAAGCCTAATTCTAGGGCTTTTGTAAGTACAAAACGAGTTTGTGGCATAGGACCTTCAAAGGCATCTACCAACAAAAGCACGCCATCAGCAAGTTTCAAAACACGTTCTACTTCACCGCCAAAGTCGGAGTGACCTGGTGTATCTATAATATTGATTTTCACACCTTTATAACGTACAGATACGTTTTTAGAGGTGATTGTGATACCACGCTCACGCTCAAGGTCGTTGTTGTCAAGTATAAGGTCATCAAATGCTTGATTATCTCTAAAAAGTTTTGAAGCGTGGATAATCTTATCTACGAGGGTTGTCTTGCCGTGATCAACGTGGGCAATAATAGCTATGTTGCGTATCTCTTGCATATATTTGCTGAAATATTTTCTAAAGGATTTAATTTTGGTGCAAAAGTACGTAAATTTATTTACATTTGCAAGGTTTTTAATTGTGAATTTAATTATGATTTTTTAATGAATACAAAATATCCAAGTTATGACCAAAGAATTTAGAAACTTGCTTGATTTACTCAAAAGTGATAACCCAGATAATGTGTATTTAGGGCTTACATTGGCACAAAATTTTAAGGAAGAATTTGAAAAATACGTAAAATGTTCTTTGGAAGATTATGAGGAATTGTACCGTTTTTTGATAGAATACGCATCAATTAAAGGTTTATTAACAGGAATAAAAAGAATTAATTGGTCTTTTTGGAGTTACCCAAAACCTCAAAATGTTAAAATTAAAGAATTACCAAAATCAATAAGAATTCTCCAAAAAATCAAAGATTTAGGTTTAGGTAATAATGAAATAAAAGAACTTCCAGTAGAAATAGGAGAACTTATCAACTTGCAGTACTTGCATTTATCTGAAAATCCTCTTGAAAAATTGCCAAAAGAAATACAAAAATTAGAAAAATTGCATAGTTTATGGTTAGATGGTATTAAATTTGACGTTTTGCCACCAGAAATAGCTACTATCAAAAATCTAAGATATTTGTATCTTGATTATATTCAATTAGAGAAATTTGAAAGAGAAATTACTCTTTTGCAAAAAAACAATAGAAATTTGCAAGTCCAAGATAATGAAGATGACACTCCATTTTAATTAAATAAAATATGAAAAAAATCCTAATTTTATTGGTACGTTTTTATCAATATTTTATTTCGCCTATTTTTCCGCCTTCGTGTCGTTATACGCCTACCTGTTCTGTGTATATGATAGAGGCATTGCAAACTCACGGCGTTTTTAAAGGGCTTTATTTGGGTATAAAACGCATTTTGAGTTGTAATCCTTGGGGCGGACACGGACACGACCCAGTACCACCAAAAAAAGAATCTTAAATTGTGAATTTTAAATTGCCAGTAAATACAAAATATTGATAAGTAATGAATTGTAAATAACTTCCTACTAAACTTTCCAAAAGTTTCCAACTTTTGGAAAGTTACGCCCAAAAACGCTTGTTTATTTTGGAAATTAGTATCTTATTTCCAATACATTACTAAGTAATACATTGCAAATAACTTCCTATTTTATTTTTTCTTAACACTAAGTAATACATTGTAAATAAGTTCCTAGTTCGCTTCTTTTTTAACACTAAGTTCATTAAGAAATACACACTAAGCAGGCACTAAGAAATACAAAATTAGAATTTTATTTACAACTCATTACTAAGTAGGCACTAAGAAATACAAAATTAGAATTTTATTTACAACTCATTACTAATTAAACAGTTGATTTTAATAATATATCAAAGATTTTTCAGTCATTTCCATTGGTTTTTGAAGCCCCATTATTTCCAAAATAGTTGGTGCAATATTGCTTAATTTGCCATTATCTAGTTTGATACTTTTCTCTACAAAATCCCCCACCAAAATACAAGGCACAAGGTTGGTTGTATGAGCCGTATTGGGCGTGCCATCTTCATTTATCATAAAATCAGAATTTCCGTGGTCTGCAATAATAAGGGCATAATAACCATTTTTAAGGGCATTTTCCACTACTTTTTGGGCGCAAATATCCACTGTTTCACAGGCACTTACGGCAGCAGAAAACACGCCCGTATGTCCAACCATATCCGCATTAGCAAAGTTTAGACAAACAAAATCAGTTTCTTTTTTGTCTAATTCCACACAAATTTTTGTAGCTATGTCGTTTGCACTCATTTCTGGGGCGAGGTCGTAAGTTGCTACTTTTTGAGAAGGACACAAAAGATGCGTTTCTCCTTCAAAAGGTATTTCTTGCCCACCAGAAAAGAAAAATGTGACGTGAGGATATTTCTCTGTTTCCGCTATTCTGATTTGTTTTTTATGATTTTTTGAGATGATTTCGCCCAAAGTATTAGAAAGATTATCTTTGTCAAAAAGCACTTTTACATCTTTAAAATTATCATCATAATTGGTCATTGTGAGATAATGAAGGCGTTTTTTGTGCATTTGAAAATCAGGAAAATCCTCCTGTGTAAGCACCTGCGTAATTTCTCTTCCTCTATCTGTCCTAAAATTAAAACATATTACTACGTCATCATCTTGGATAGTGGCAATAGGTTCATTTTTATCATCTATACAAACAATAGGCTTAATAAATTCGTCTGTAATATCTTCATTATAAGATGTTTGGATAGCATTTTTCAAATCCTGTGTTTTTGTACCTTCCGCCTGCGTGAGCAAGGCATACGCAAGGCGCACACGCTCCCAACGCTTATCTCTGTCCATTGCATAATAACGCCCAATGATAGACGCTATTTTTACATTATCAGCTTTTTTGTTTATAAAATCTTGTAAATCAGTTATATATGCAAGTCCACTTTTGGGGTCTGTATCTCTTCCATCAGTAAAAGCGTGAATAAAAACATTATTTATTTCATTATTTTTAGTAATTTCACAAAGGGCTTTTAGGTGCGAAATATGAGAATGAACACCTCCATCAGACACCAAACCAATCAAATGAACTTTTTTATTATTTTCTTTGGCATAATCAAGGGCATTTTTAAGTGTTTGATTTTGAGCAAGTTCTCCATTTTTTGTATCTGCGCTGGCGAGATTTATACGCACCAAATCCTGATAAACCACACGTCCTGCGCCAATATTGGTATGCCCAACTTCAGAGTTGCCCATTTGTCCCGCAGGCAAGCCCACAGCAAGCCCAGAGGCTTCCAGATGCGAGTGAGGATATTTGTTGTAAAGACTATCAATAAATGGTGTTTTAGCGTGGAAAATAGCAGAAACATCAGGATTTGTGGCTATTCCCCAGCCATCAAGAATGATTAGGATTAGTTTTTTGTTCATTTTTAGTAGAATGCAAATAATAATTTTAACCCAAAAATAACATAATTTTAGCAATTTCACAACAAAAAACCGTTATATTTGCTTATTATTTAAGTTAATCAACAACGCATATTTTCATATCTGTATATAAAAATCCAAAAATGACAACATTAAAACTCCCTGAAAATCAGTCTTTTAAAATCATAAATATTCTTTCTTTTGCCATTCCGTTGGCAGTAGGCGTACTTTTGGGCATTCCTAGCGGCTATAAATTACCACTTGGCGAGTGGACGAAAATCTTACCCACAGTAAGCGCAAGCATCAATTCTCTTACCTCTATTTTGCTGATTATGGCTTTTATTGCTATAAAAAATAAAAATATTACATTACACAAAACACTAATGACTACTTGTTTTGGTTTGGGTGCATTGTTTTTGGTGAGTTATATTTTGTATCACGTATCAAATCAGTCTACAAAATATGGTGGAGAAGGTTTTTTGAAAGGACTTTATTTTTTCTTTCTGATTTCACATATTTTATTGTCTATTGTGGTGGTGCGTTTTGTGTTGATGTCTATGTATTTTGCGTACATTGGTGACTTTGAAAACCATAAGAAAAATACACGTTTTGCTTTTCCAATATGGCTTTATGTGTCTATTACGGGTGTTATTGTGTATTTTATGATAAAACCTTTTTATGTATAGTGAGTAGTGAAATAGTGAGTAGTGAGTTAGACAAAGACATTGATATTTTGTATTAGTTCCAGCGGAACTGTATATTTATAGAAATATCATTGTGTTTGTATTTCGCTCCAGCGGAGCGCAATATTTATAAAACTAGCCCTTGCTAGTGTCGCTCCGCTGGAGCGAAA
>JANYGM010000274.1 GCA_025362415.1 bacterium | reverse complement strand
GTTTTGCAAAAAAGTCAAAATACGGTTTGCCACATATTTATAAAGCGGCATACCGCCTTTGCGTGCGCCTACGCCTAATATACGTGAACCAAGCACAACGGGATAAACCTCATTTCCAATAATACTGACCATTGCTAAAATCAATTTTGGGGTATATTGATAATCTGGGTGCAACATAATCACAATATCCGCCCCTAATTCAAGAGCTTTTTTGTAACAAGTTTTTTGATTTCCGCCATAACCTTTATTTTTTTCGTGGCGCAAAACGTGCTTAATACCTAGTTGTTCTGCTATTTTTATAGTGTCGTCTGGGCTGGCATCATCAACCAAAACAACCTCATCTACTATATCAAAAGGGATTTCTGCATAAGTTTGAGGTAAAGTTTTAGCAGCATTATAAGCAGGCAAAACAACAACAACTTTTTTATTTTGATACATTTTTTATTTTGATACATTTTAATATATATTTTGAAGTAGTCTTAAATATTTAAGACTACTTCAAAAAACTGAATAACTTACATAAAAATACTTATAAGAAATACTACAATACCTAATACAGTACCCAAAGCAGCAAGTATTGGCAAAACTTTCTTTTTAGAACTTGCACCTACTGCAGAAAAAAGAATACTTATTTGCAAAATCACTTCCGCAAAATCATTTGTACTTTTCTTTTTTTCTAGGCGTTTAAACACTTCTTCAGTCTTATTATAGTTGTCTTCTTCTATTTTCACCTGCTTATGCAGGCTATCTCTGCGGTGTTCATAAAATTTAATTGTTTTGATGGCATCAAGAGAGTCGTCGGCATTATCTGATGTTTCTGCTGCAATAGCTAGTTCGTCAAGTTTTTCCATACAATCTTGGTCATCATCTTCAATATATTTGAAATTTTGCTGGGCTATTTCAGAGTCATTTTGAGCTTTTTTTTCTAGTTTTTTTGCGTTACTACCCATTATAGTAGCAACGCCCAAACAAATAGCAATAACAGTAGTGCTATGTTCATTGATAAGGTTTATAAAGCCTTTATTCTCAGAGTTTTCACTTTCAGACATAAAAGTATATAGTTAAAAATTGATTAGATTAAATTTTTTTGAGGTAGAAAACTGTATTTATTTCACGTTTCAAACTTCAAACTTCAAACTTCAAACTTCAAAATTATACCAACATACGCATTGGCTCTTCCAAATTGGCTTTTAGTGTCTGCAAAAATGCTGACCCAGTTGCGCCATCAACAACTCTATGGTCGCAAGAAAGCGTTACTTTCATAATATTTCCTACGGCAAGCGCACCATTTTTGACAATAGCCGTTTCTTTGATGCCACCAACAGCCAAGATACAAGCATCAGGCGAGTTAATAATAGCAGTAAACTCATCAATACCAAACATTCCAAGATTAGAAATAGTGAATGTATTTCCTTCCCAGTCTTTTGGTTGAAGCAACTTATTTTTAGCTTTTGTACCCATTTCTTTGACTTCTGCCGAGATAGCAGCAAGCCCTTTCATATCAGCAAAACGCACAACAGGCACAAGCAAGCCATCTTCTACAGCAATAGCTACGCCAATATGTACGTGATTATTGTAGCGAATTTTGTCGCCCAACCAAGAAGAGTTTATTTTTGGGTGAAGTTTCAGTGCCATTGCAGTTGCTTTTATGACCAAATCATTAAAAGAAAGTTTGACAGGTGAAATTTCATTCAGGCGTGTACGGGCAACCATTGCATTATCCATATTTATTTCCATTGTAAGGTAGAAATGTGGTGCAGTAAATAGGCTTTCACCTAGCCTGCGGGCAATAGTTTTACGCATTTGCGACACAGAAACCTCTTCAAAACTTTCTCCAATAAAATTATTTCCTTGTGAAACACTTGTTTTCGCTACATTTTCAGCTATTTTAAGTTCAGTTTCATTTGATTTTACCTCTGTTTTTGCAGCTATTCTTGCAGGTTCTGCAAGTGGTTTGAACTGCTCAACGTCAGCTTTTACAATACGTCCACCATCTCCACTACCCTTAATTTGGTTGATATTATAACCCAAATCTTTTGCCATTTTTCGTGCCAAAGGAGAGATTTTTAGACGTTCATCAGACGAATGCACGTTTGAACTTTCATCTGAATTTTCTGACGAAGGAGGAGAAACTAACGGATTTTCACTTGATTGAATAGGCGTTATCACATTATTTGCACCATTTTGAGCATTTAGCAACGCTTTATAATCTGCATTTTTATCACCAATAACATACAAAACCGCATCAACAGGTACACTTCCACCTGCCTCAATCCCCAAATATAAAATTGTACCACTTTCGTAGGCTTCTAGTTCCATAACGGCTTTATCCGTTTCTATTTCTGCTAAAATATCCCCTGCTTTCACGCTATCACCTACTTTTTTGAGCCAAGCAACAATCACACCCTCTGTCATTGTGTCACTCATTTTTGGCATACGTTCTATACGTGCCTTAATAGAAGAGGTATCAACCACCACGCTACTTTGTGTTGCACTAGCGGAAACGCTAGCAGAAACGCTTGTAGAAGCATTTTCTACAGGTTTTTCTGCCACTTTTTCAGTTGGTTTTGTATCTGTTTTTGTAGAAGTTTCACCATTTAAAAGGCTTTGATAATCTTCATTTGGTTTACCAATAATATATAAAATACCATCAACGGGGGCAGCTTTGCCTTTTTCTACACCAATATATAGGAGTGTACCACTTTCGTAGGCATCAAGTTCCATAGTTGCTTTATCAGTTTCTACTTCTGCCACTACATCACCTGATTTGATAGTGTCACCAACTTTTTTGTGCCATTCTGCAATGACTCCTTCTGTCATTGTATCACTCATTTTGGGCATTCTGATGATTTCAGCCATAGTTTTAAGGTATTTTTAAGTATGTATTTAGTTGATTTTTTACTATTTCTTATTAATTTTTAAGCGTATTTCTTGCACTTCTTGTGCTGTCAAACTTGTAGCACCAGCAATATCTTTGTCTGAAAGTCCTAATTTTATCAAATTTTCTGCAATTCCAATACGCATATCTTCCACTGCTGTATCAATAATATTTTTCATATCACTATAATGTATTAGGCTTTCTTGATAGGCAACTTGTTGTTTTTCTGTCATTGCTGCAAACTCTGCCATTTCAAAGGCTTTCTCATTTTCCATTTTAATGCTACTTTTTATTGATTTTTAAACGTATTTCTTGCACTTCTTGTACTGTCAAACTTGTAATTTTAGCAATAATTTCATTACTAAAACCTTCCAAAATTGCTTTTTCTGCAACTTGACTATGTGCAAATTCCACTGCGTCCTCCACTGCTGTATCAATAATATTTTTCATATCACTATAATGTATCAGGCTTTCTTGATACGCAACTTGTTGTTTTTCTGTCATTGCTGCAAACTCTGCCGTTTCAAAGGCTTTCTCATTT
>JANYGM010000253.1 GCA_025362415.1 bacterium | reverse complement strand
GTCAATTGATCAACGGCTTCGTAAGTCAAAGTTCCTGATTTTGAAACGATTCCAATTTTTCCTTTTGTGAAGATAAAACCAGGCATAATACCTACTTTGCACACTTCCGCAGTCATCACACCAGGGCAATTAGGACCTACCAAACGAGATTTTTTGCCTTTCAAATATTCTTTTACGTACATCATATCTTTGATAGGAATACCCTCTGTGATACAAATAATTACGCCAATTTCTGCATCAACCGCCTCCATAATGGCATCTGCACCAAAAGCAGGTGGCACAAAAATAATAGAAACATTTGCTTGTGCCTTATCTACGGCATCTTTTACAGTGTTGAAGATAGGTTTGCCTAAGTGTTCTGTGCCACCTTTGCCTGGAGTAACGCCACCCACAACATTGGTGCCATATTCCATCATTTGAGTAGCGTGGAAAGTGCCTTCTTTGCCCGTAAAACCTTGTACAATCACTCTAGAATCCTTGTTTACTAAAACGCTCATATTGATATGTTGTTTAGATTTTTATAGTTTAGATTTTTTTGGAATCTTTTGAAATAATTTTTAATTTATTCACAAAGCTATCAAAAATCTTTAATTTTGTTAATATTCTCTCAATTATTTTTAGTTTTTTTAAGAAAAGATTTTATCTAACAAAACAATAAGTCGGTGTTTATGTTCTTATCTAGTAAGTATTTGTGTTTAGCGTGTAAAATAGGTATTTCATTGTTTTTGTGTTTAGAAATATTTGTTTTATTAGAAAAATGCTTACATTAGCGAAAAATTAGTAACAATTATAAAAAAGCATTCAAAACTATATGCCAAAGAAGATAATCATTTCGTTTTTATGCGTTTTATTCTCTAATTTTGTACAAGCACAAGACAAACCTAATGAAATAAAAGCAGTTAATTGGACAATAGGAGGACAAATAACACTTAGTTCTGATTTTAAAGACAATATTTTCCTCAACTTTGCTGGTCCTGGATTAAAATTAAGTGACAAATCTAAAAAAAATCCTTGGGCATTGTCTATCAATATGTTTCCCTCAATGCGTTGCAATATGCAAGAGAAAGACAGCAACAAAATATTTACGCCTATCTTAGGAACGGGTTTTCAGGTTTTCTACAAAAAATTTGTTATATCAATGCCCGCTTACTATTTAGCTAGCCAAAATATTTGGGTTGGCACACTAGGAGTAGGCTACTCATTCTAAAACAATAAACAATTAACATAAATTTTATTTAAATGAAACAGAAAAAATTATCCACTACTTACATTATTGCATTAAGTATTATTGCTGTTTTGGTAATAATAGGTGCTTTAGTGGTACGTAGCAGTACTTCTACACTTACAGAAGATGCTTCAACCATCAATATTGCAGGCAGGCAACGTATGCTTAGCCAAAAAATAACAAAAGCTAGTATTAGTATGCAACAAAGTACGGATTTAGCTACATTCAATGAATTTAAAAAAGAGTTAAGAGAGGCAATGGACTTGCTTGGGAAGTCTCAAACTGCAATACAAGTTGGTAATGAAAGTATGGGACTTGCTGAGCCTAACCTATCAGAAGAAACAAAAAAAATGTTTAATGATATTACACCTTCCTTTGAGACACTCAAAAGTGCAACTAATAATATTGCTAAACTTAACTTTTCTGATGATGCAGATGCCAACGCAAATGTTTTTCAACAGAATCTGCCTATTATGTTTCAGAATGAAGGTATATTCCTAAAAACTATGAATAGTATTGTAGGGCAATTTGAAAAAGAATCCAAAGATAGAATTAATACATTGAATATTATTGTTTACAGTGTTACTGCTGCTATTCTCATTACGTTATTTCTGCTTGCAGTATTATTTTTCCAACCTATTGTAGTGAGTATTCAAAAATATATTGATGAGATAGAGGTTACAAATAATAAGTTAAAAGAAACTGAACAAGAAATATTAAGGTCATCTGAAAAAGCGTTAGAAGCTAACGAAAAAATGTTTTTTTCACAAAAAGAACTTCAAAAAACGCAGGCAACACTCAAACAAAGTGAAACACTTTTTAGAGGTGTAATTGAGAATGCACCTCTTGTTATCTTCTCACTTGACAAACAAGGCACTTTTATGCTTTCAGAAGGACAAGGTTTGAAAGACTTAGGGCTAAAATCAGGGCAAGTTGTGGGTATGAATGCTTTTGATTTATATAAAGATAGTCCTGGTGTGGTAGCTGATTTGGAAGCAGTACTTAATGGTGGTATCCCTGTAGAGTCTATCTCACAAACAAATGGAGAGTATTTTGAAAACCGCTTTACACCTCTCAAAGACCAGTTTGGCAATGTAACAGGTATGGTAGGGATTTCTGCTAACGTAACAGACAGACAAAAATTCCAGGAACAACTACAACAAGCAGAGGAAGAAACTCGTAAATCCCTAGACCAACAAAAAGCCTCAAATGAAAAACTAATTGTAGCACAAGAGAAAATTCAAGCCTCTGAAAATGATATGCGTGGCGCATTAGAAAAATCTTTGGAAGCAACAGAAAGAGCATTTTTACTTCAAAAAGAAGTAGAAAAAGCGGCTAAAAAAATGAAAGAGGCTTCATTGCTTGCTAAAATGGGTTCTTGGGAATTAGAAGCTAATCTTGATGGCTCAAATGCCGCTTTTACTTATACTGATGAGTATTTCTCACTTTGTGGAACAAGTTTTGCTGAATATGGTTCATATACTGTTCCTTTTGAAAAATGGTTGTCTGATTTTACTTTTGAAGAATCTCACGAAAACCTAAAAGCAGCACTTGGAGCAACACTTCAAAACACTTTTTTTGATGGAGAAGTAGAGTTTTTGCATAAAAATCAAAAAACAGGCGCAAAAATCTATACACTTGCCAAAATAACAAGCAGACACGACAACGGCAAAGTGAAGGTTTTGGGTACGGCACAAGATGTTACAGAAAGAAAGATAGTACAACTAGGCATAGAAAAACGTGAAAAACGCCTTGCAAAGCAATCACAGGCACTTTCGGAGCTTTCGGCTATCAACTTCTCGCAAATGTCTATTGCTAGTGCTTATGAGGAAATCACTAGGCTTGCAACAAAAGGGCTAGATACTGAAAGAGTGAGTATTTGGGATTATAAAACAGACAGAATTATCTCTAGAAAATTATTCCAAAGAGAAGAAAAACTATTTACGGCAGGTGTAGAGCTTTTTGCAAAAGATTTTCCTAAGTACTTTGAAGAGCTAAAAACAGAGTTTATCATTGCTGCCGACAACGCACACACAGACAAAGCAACAGCAGAATTTTCTGAAGTTTATCTAAAACCATTGGGAATAGGCGCAATGCTGGATATTCCTATACGTATGGAAGGTAAGATGGTGGGTGTACTTTGCAACGAACACGTTGGAGATGCTCGTATGTGGGAGAGTGATGAGATTTCTTTTGCGAAATCTGTATCAGATATTATTGCCCTAGCTTTTGAGGCAAATAAACGCCAACTTGTTCAGAAAGATTTGGAGGAATACTCAAAAGAACTCAAACAAATGTTTGGTGTAGTACAAGAGAACGAAGTAAAACTAGATAATGCTTTGAGGCTTGCTAAACTAGCAGAATTTACTTTTGATTTGCAAAATAATGTTATTGATTTTAGTGAAGGATATTGGGAAATGTTTCTTGGAAGAAAGAAGGAAGGAGACATCTCTTTTGATAACTTTAATGCTAATTTTGTCCACCCAAGTGACGTTGCAACATCAAAGGAGAAAATTGCAGAACTCACGCAATCTATTGACCCTAATTTCATAAGTCTTTTTAATTTTAGGGTAAAACATAATGATGGGCATTATATTGTTACAGAAGTAAGTATAAAATCTCCCATCAGAGATGAAAATGGCGTACCTATTCGTATTACAGGTACAGCGCAAGACATAACAGAGCGTAAGGAAGCGGAAAAAGAAGTAAACCGCTTATCTCTTGTGGCTTCTAAAACAGATAACGCTGTTATTATCTCAAATGGTGCAGGTTTGATTGAATGGGTAAATGATGCCTTTACAAATATTACTGAATACACACTTGCAGAAGTAATTGGCAAAAAACCAGGGTCTTTCTTACAAGGTGAAAAAACTGACCCTGCACAAGTGCAATTATTTAGAGAAAATCTTTTGACTAAAAAACCTTTCTACCAAGAGCTATATAATTATAGCAAATCTGATAAAGGATATTGGTTAGGGATAAATATTACCCCTATTTTGGACGAAAATGGTGATGTAGTACAGTTTATTGCCATTGAATCAGATATCACAGAACGTAAGGCAACAGAAGATATCATTGAAAAAGCCAACAAAGAACTTGTTGCCAACGAGGCACGCCTTACAGGTACACTAAAAGAGTTGCGTACTGTTCAAAATCAAATGATTGCATCTGCAAAAAATGATAAAAAACTTGCGCTTAAACGTGGTATCACAGAAGAAGAATTTGAAGCATCAAAAAACATAGAGCCATACAAAGACCTTGATTTTTCTTATATTGATGATTTGAAAGCTAAAAATTTGCCTGTTGCAAACAATGAGGCAGAGCGTTTGAAAGCACTTTATGATTATGATTTGTTGGATACAGAAGCAGAAGAAGACCTAGACGGACTGACAAAACTTGCTGCTTTTGTTTGTGGAACGCCTATTTCTCTCATTTCTTTGATAGATAAAGATAGACAATGGTTTAAGTCTGATTATGGCTTGGGCGCAACGGAAACGGCTCGTGATATTGCTTTCTGTCATCACGCCATTATGGATACTAAAGTATTTGAAGTAGAAGATGCAATGGCTGATGAGCGTTTTATGAATAATCCGCTTGTGCAAGGCTCACCTGACATACGTTTTTATGCAGGTGCGCCACTCACTACGCCTGATGGCTTTAATATTGGTACGCTTTGCGTAATCAATAAAGAAACGCAAAAACTTTCGCAAGCACAAAAAGATGCCTTAGAAGTTATTGCCTCAGAAGTAATGGCTCGTTTGGAGTCTCGCAGACAAAGTAAAATAATACTTGCTATCAACAACAAAGCACTTACTGCGTTTGAAGAGCTGGAAAAAGCGCAAGATGAAATCAAAGCGAATGAGACACGTCTAACGGGTACTTTGAAAGAACTTCGTGTAGTGCAAAATCAAATGATTGCCTCTGCCAAAAATGATAAAGCACTTGCCCTAAAACGTGGGATTACAGAAGAAGAATTTGATAAATCAAGAAATATTGAACAGTTCAAAGATATTGATTTTTCTTATATACAAGGTTTGAAAGATAGAGATGTGCCTGTTCCTAGCAATGAAGAAGAACGTATTAAGGCTCTTTATGATTATGATATTTTAGATACAGACGCAGAAGAAGATTTAGACGGACTGACAAAACTTGCTGCTTTTGTCTGTGGTACAAATATTTCTATCATTAATTTGATTGATAGAGAACGTTTTTGGGTAAAATCTGATAATGGTCTTGGCGCAAAAGAGGCAATCCGTGATTTGGCATTTTGTAATTATGCTTTGATGGATACGAAAGTATTTGAAATTGAAGACACAACAAAAGATGAAAGATTTATGAATAGCCCACTTGTAACAGGCTCACCCGACTTGCGTTTTTATGCAGGTGCGCCACTTACAACACCTGATGGCTACAATATTGGTACACTTTGCGTACTTGACAAAAAAGCACAAAAACTCACACAACAGCAAATAGATGCGCTTAACGTTATTGCGGCAGAAGTAATGGCTCGTTTGGAGTCTCGCAGACAAAATAAAATAGTCCTTGCTATCAACAACAAAGCACTTACTGCTTTTGAGGAGCTAGAAAAAGCACAAGTAGAAATTGATGCTAATGAAAAACGTTTTGCTAATATTGCCGCCAACACACCTGATTTAATTTATCAATTTTTTGTGAGTTCTGAAGGACGTGCCTCTTTCCCTTATGCTTCTCCTGCTATTGAAACTATTTTTGAACTCAAACCAGAAGACGTAAAAGATGATGCAATGCCACTTATTGCACTTGTTGCACCTACAGATAGAACACGTTTCCAAGAAACAGTAGCCATATCAGCAGAAAAAATGGAAACATTTACCTATGAAGGTGAGTTTATAACTAAATCAGGTAAAACAAAATGGATTAGGGCGCAAGCCAAACCAGAAATGCAAGACAATGGCATTATGTACAATGGTACTATTGTGGATATTACAGAACTCAAAAATGCAGAAAATGAGGTAAAAGATGCACTTGATATGCAAAAAATCATCAATGATAGTATGATTATTGCACAGCGTGAACTTGCTAAGAAAAATGACCAGTTAGGGAAGTCAGAAGAAGAAATGAGGCAAATAATGGAACGCCAACTAGAAGCAAATGAACAACTTATGATAGCAGAGAAGAAAATCAAAAAGGCACTTGACAACGAGCTTGCAGGTAAAGAAGAGCTAGAACGCACTTATGGAACACTCAAAGATGCGCAATCTCAACTTGTTCACTCTGAAAAAATGGCTTCTCTTGGGCAACTTACCGCAGGTATTGCACACGAAATCAATAACCCTATCAACTTCGTTTATAATGGTATTGATACACTTAAAATGTCTTTGGACGAGCTTTTGGAGATTGTAGAGAAATATGCAGAACTTGACAAAGCAGAAGATAAAGAAAAAGTTTTGAGAGAAGTACAAGCCCTAAAACGTCAGTTGAGTTATGGAGATTTGCTAGGCGACATCAATAGTTTGGTAGGCGACATCAAAAAAGGCGCAGTACGCACAATGGAGATAGTAAAAGGCTTGCGTGTGTTCTCACGCTTAGATGAGGAAGAAAAGAAATTTGCAAACATTGGCGAGTGCCTTGATGCTACACTTACGCTTTTACAAAGTAAGTTTAAAGGGCGTGTGGAAGTCAAAAAATACTATGATGAAACAATGAAAGAGATAAATTGCTATCCAGGGCAGCTCAATCAAGTATTTATGAACATCATCAATAATGCCGTACAAGCTATCTCTGAAGACAGAAAAGATGGTGTGGTTACTATTTATACTGAAACACAAGAAGAAAATGTAGTTATCAGAATAAAAGATAACGGTATAGGAATGTCGGAACAAGTGAAAAAACGAGTTTTTGAGCCTTTCTTTACGACAAAAGCAGTAGGAGTTGGTACAGGGCTAGGAATGTCTATCACTTTTGGTATTATTGAGAAACACAATGGGCAAATTTTTGTCAATAGTGAAGAAGGAAAAGGGACAGAGTTTGTTATTCAAATTCCTAAAAATTTACAATAATAATAAACCACAACTTTCCAAAAGTTCAAAACTTTTGGAAAGTTTAATGAAAAATGTACTAAAAGTCCCCCTTACGCTACACTTAGGATTTAGGGGCTAAAACAACAAAATTATCTTTATTTTTTAATTATATTTATGGAGAACATAACATTAGAAGAACAACCAGTTGCAAAAACGTATAATATTCTTTATGTTGATGATGAAGAAAGTAATTTGCGTATTTTCAGAATGGCGTTCAAAAGGCATTATAATGTCTATACAACCACAGATATAGAAGAGGCTGTCCGAATATTAGATGATAACAATATTCATCTAATTATGACTGACCAAAAAATGCCCGAAATGAATGGTACAGAACTTTTGGAGCGTATTTTGCCTGCACATCCAGATATTATTCGTATTATTTTGACAGGTTTTAGTGATATTGAGGCTATTGTGCAAGCCGTGAATAAGTGTGGTATTTATAAGTATATCACAAAGCCTTATGAAAGTGGTGAAATGAAAATGACCCTTGACAAGGCTCTAGAAACTTACGAACTCAAAAATGAGAAACAAATTCTTATCAAAGAATTAAAATCTGCTAACGACCATTTGGAGGAAA
This sequence comes from bacterium, assembly GCA_025362415.1. Classification (GTDB taxonomy): domain Bacteria; phylum Bacteroidota; class Bacteroidia; order Cytophagales; family Thermonemataceae; genus JANYGM01. The sequence continues at coordinate 3,736 of JANYGM010000253.1, read as the reverse complement.
AAGTAAGAGAACGTACCAACGAGCTAGAAATTATCAACCTCAAAATAACAGATAGCATCAAGTATGCACGCCGCATTCAACGTGCAATGCTTCCTGCGCAAGACCGTATAGCGAAGCATTTTAAGGATATGTTTTTGTTTTATAGTCCAAAAGATATTGTTTCTGGAGATTTTTATTGGTTTGCAGAAATTACAGAGTTTGGTGAAAACAAAATCATTATTGCATCTGTAGATTGTACAGGACACGGTGTTCCTGGTGCTTTTATGAGTATGATTGGAGAATCTATTCTCAATAGTGCCGTTTTTGATAAAAACATGACTAATCCCATAGATATTCTTAGTTATTTGATGGCAGGAGTTTCGCAACAACTTAACCAAGAGGAAACTAATAACCGTGATGGTATGGATATTGGTATTGTGGTTATTGATAAAATAGCTAATACACTTACTTTTTCTGGTGGTCGCCAAGATTTGTTGTATATTGAAAATGGAGAAACAAAACTTATCAAAGGAGAAAATGTTTCTATTGGTGGTCTACAATCTGACAAACCTTTTCTAAATCACGTAATTAGTTTAGATACACCTATCAATTTTTTTATGTATTCTGATGGCTATCAAGACCAATTTGGAGGAGAAAATAACCGCAAGTTTTCATCAGGGAAATTACGCACAATGCTTGCTGAAAATACCCAAAAATCTTGTGAGGAGCAAAGAAATATCCTTGTGCATACACTAGATGCGTGGATGATAAATGAAGAAAAGCAAATAGATGATATTATGGTAATGGGTTTTAAACTATAAAAACACAAAATACTCAAATGAAAAACATATTTTTAATCTTTTTGATGACTCTCTCTTTTGCTTTCTTTTCTTCTTGTGGAGATAAAAAAGGCAGTGATAATACTTCAAAAGATACAACCAAAACTGCTAAAAAAGACACAATAAAAGTAGAAGATAAAATAGACACAACTAAAAAAGTTGTGGAAAAGAAAGATACTACCTCTACGGTGCGCCAAACAGAAAAAACGCAAGTAGAAGAACCGTAAATAATTGTGAATTGTGAATTGTGAATTGTGAATGAATACAAAGTATTTGTTTCTTTGATAATTTCTAAAAGAAATTTTCTTATCTTTGCGTTAGCAAGCAGTTTTTATAATTAGTTGAGGTTTTGATTGGATAAAAATAAGAAATAATTACTTGATTATCAACATATTGCATTCATTCATAATTCACAATTAAAAATTCACAATTACTTAATCATTTAAAAAACTAAAAAAATGCTACTTTCAATATTGTTATTCTTAGGAAACCTTAATTTTGCCGAGATTGCCATCATCATATTTGCTATTGTTTTGCTTTTTGGCGCAAAAAAAATCCCTGAACTAATGCGTGGCTTTGGTAAAGGCATACGTGAGTTTAAAGATGCCACACGTGAAGTACAGAAAAATATAGAAGACAGCGTGCCAGAAGAAAAAAAATAACACAATATTTTCATAAAATCAAAGAAAAACCTTTAAATTTCTTCAAAAGAGAGATTTTGAAGGTTTTTTATTTCAAAAAATTTCCGTACTCTCGTTTGCCTCTTGACAAGTGACTAAGTAATGAATTGTAAATAACTTCCTACTAAACTTTCCAAAAGTTTCCAACTTTTGGAAAGTTACGCCCAAAAACGCTTGTTTATTTTGGAAATTAGTATCTTATTTCCAATACATTACTAAAGTATATTACACCACATCATTAGCAAAAAAAGCTAGTAATGGTTGGTTTGGTGTCAGAAGGAAACTTCCTGTGGTGTCAGGTTTTTCTACCTGATACCAAAAACCGCCCTAGCAAACTCGTACAAGTGACTGAATACATTGTTTGGCGTGGTTTGGTGTCAGAAGGAAACTTCTGATACCACAGGCAACAGAATTGTGAATTTTAAATTGTGAATTATGAATGAATACAAAATATTGACAATCAAACAATTTTGTATTTTTTAGTCAACCCATAAACTAATTGTAAACACTTGCTTACTCATAAAAAAAAGTGTTATTCTGATAATCAGAATAACACTTTTTGCGTATTTTGAGGAATACTTGTAATTTTTTTCAGGGATTTTTAGAACTTATCTAATTCTAATTCAATGCCTTCTTTATTTTTGAATTTGAAATCATTGATAGACAAGGAGTTATCTGCAATAATTTTTATCCATTTTTTGTATTTGAAAAACCATTTTGCACGTCTTGAAGGAAAGCCTTTTGTGTAGTAAGCTACTAAAAATGGGTGCAAGGTAAGGGTAATTCCTGCTTCATTTTGCTTTTCCAAAACGTGTGCCAACATCAAATCAATGTTATCAGAAATCAATATACTAGCACCAATTTTGCCTGTTCCTGCGCAGGTAGGGCAATCTTCTAGGGTTTTGATATTCATTTCTGGGCGCACTCTTTGGCGTGTGATTTGCATCAGTCCAAACTTTGTAATAGGCAAAATAGTGTGTTTAGCACGGTCTTCTGCCATTGATTGGCGCATTTTTTCAAATACTTGTAATTTGTATTCAGCACGTTTCATATCAATAAAATCCACTACCACGATACCACCCATATCACGCATACGAAGCTGTCTAGCCACTTCTGCTGCTGCTTCAAGGTTTACGGCAAGTGCAGTTTCTTCTTGACTTTCTTGCGCTGTTGATTTGTTGCCACTATTCACGTCAATTACGTGTAATGCTTCTGTATGTTCTATGACCAAATAACCACCTTTTTGCAAACTAACTGTTTTTCCAAACAAACTTTTGAGCTGTTTTTCTATGTTTAGAAGTTCAAAAATAGGCACTTTTGAATTATGAAATTTGACTATTTTTTCGTGCTTTGGCGAGATGATTTTTACAAAAGCTTTTATTTCTTCAAAAATAGCTTTATCATCTACCAAAATACTATCAAAATTGTCATTCAACATATCACGCAAAATAGAACTTACACGTCCTATTTCGCCCAAAATCTTGTCACGAGGCATTGCATCACGCAATTTATTATAACCAGTTTCCCATTTTTCTACCAAATCACGCAAATCTGTATCAAGTTCTGCTACCTCAACGCCTTCTGCGGCAGTGCGCACAATTACGCCAAAATTTTTAGGTTTGATAGAACTAATCAGCCTTAAAAGCCTATTTCTTTCTTCCTTTGAGGCTATTTTCTTAGAAATATTAACAGAACTAGCAAATGGTACAAGCACCATATAACGCCCTGCAATAGAGATTTCGCAAGACAAACGAGGTCCTTTTGTAGAAATTGGTTCTTTGGTTATCTGAACAAGAATTGGTGTATTACGGTTGAGAATTTGCGTTACTTTGCCTATTTTTTCAATAGGTGGCTCAAGCGTAAAAGCGTCTAATTTGTGTGTTTGCTGCCTTTTGGCAATAGTGTCTTTGGTATATTTTATCAATGAAGGCACGTTTGCGCCCAAATCAAGATAGTGTAAAAAAGCATCTTTTTCGTACCCTATATCAATAAAAGCGGCATTTAGCCCAGGCATTATCTTACGAATAGTTCCTAAATAAATATCTCCTACTGCAAAATTACTTCCAGTTTCCTCAATATGGTATTCTACAATTTTTTTGTCTTTCAAAAGGGCAATACGCACCCCTTCTGGCGTAGAATTAATAACTAATTCACTATTCAAGTTCGTATTTTTTTAGTTGATTGTATGTAGGTAATTGTGAATTGTGAATTGTGAATTGTGAATTGTGAATGAATACA
>JANYGM010000250.1 GCA_025362415.1 bacterium | reverse complement strand
TTAAAAGACTGTAAATTAGTGAGTTGTGAGCCATAATTTACTGCCATAGACATAATAATTATATCTCTTTCACTTCCTTGATAACGCTCTACTGTATCTACCGTAATTATTTCACGCATTTCTGGTGAAAGAAGGGCGTTTATCTCCGCAATTTGCGCTCTGTATGGCGTAATCACGCCAATACTTTGAGATGTAAGTTTTCCTTGTTTTTTGAGCGCATTTGTAATCACAGAAATAATCAAAGATACTAGTTGTGCCTCTTGTTTGTTGTATTTTGCAGTTTTTTCTGTTGTGGTTGGCAAAAACAGGCATCTATTGCTTGCAAGCAGCTTTTCCATATTATTTCTTGCATTTGCATCATAAAAATCTAGTTTTTCTTTTTGCCTTTCAGAACCAATATAAAGTTTATTATCATAAAATTCTCTTCCAAAAAATGCCAATACGTCCTCGTGTGTACGAAATTGCCTAGAAAGCATAGCAAATGCACCATTCCAATTATTTTTTTGTGCATTGATAAGCAAACGCTCAAACATTGAAATACTCAAATCAGAAATACCAATTTCTTTAAGAGAATTATTATTAACTTTCTGTAAATCAGTTGCTTGTGTAACAACGGCGGGCAGTTGTTTTTCATCTCCTACCAAAATAAAACGCTTAAATTTAGGCAAAATCCCGCACAAATGTGGCTCTAAAAGCTGTGAAGCCTCATCAATAATAATAGTGTCGTGTTTTGGTACAAGGTGCTGATTTTTGTAATAAGAACTCACCGTAGAAACAAAAACCCTGCATTCTGCTAGTCTGGTGCGTACTTTTCGTAAATCTTCCTCATTCGTAAGACTAAATTCTGCCAAAGGATTATCTTTGTTCACATAACCCAAACGAATGAAATTGATATTATTTTTTTCAGAATTTTCGTTATTTTCTAATGTAATATTTTTGATTTTTTCGCAAATTTCATCTGTTGCACGGTTAGTAAAAGCAAGTAAAACAATAGTTTCCTCTGTTTTTTCGTAAAGATATTTAACCATATTTTTGAGCATTGCAGAGGTTTTTCCTGTGCCAGGAGGACCTTGCAAAATGAAATAATCTTGTGCAGAAAGTGCTTGCGCTAATATTTCGTTTTGCTCTTCACTCAAATCTTTTATTTTATCAAATTTTGCAGAAAAATCTTTGTCAAATTGTGGTTCAATAAGTCCCAAAAGTAATTTTTTCTTCCTTTCATCAGCTTCCAAAAACATAGAAAGGGAAGTTATTTGCGCCTCGTAGCCACTTTCCATAAAATCTTGTTCAGTTGCCCAATAATTGTATTTTTCAAAGAAAAAACTATCTACAAACTTATTTCTAAGTGAAATAACAAGTGTTTCTGCTGATATTTCGGAGATTGTCCCTCGCAAAATTTGTTGAGAAATAGGACTTTTTAAAGTTTCATTCTCTTGCTGATTTTCTTTATTTTCAGTCAAATTTCCTTCCAAATTCTCCCTAGAAATGGGATAAACCACCACAATATCACCTTTACGGAATGTGGTGGTTGCACCTGCGCTCCTATCACGTGAGAAAGTAATTTTTGAGGTTTTATTATCAAAATCTTTGATAACTAAGTTGTTTAAAATCAAGAAGTTAGTTGCCTTTTCTTCACTACTATTTTTCCAAAGCCCTGCAAAACCTTCTCCTGTGTTTTCGTTGCTTGTACCACCAATTTTGGCAGTCATCAGCTCACGCATCACAAAAGCTAAAAATTCTACAAAATAATTTTTTTCTAACTCACTGATTTTGTTCCATTTAGCATTAAAATTATCTACTTCTTGTACTTTGAAAGGTGGCAAACCAGCATTTTGTGTACTTTTCTGCAAAAGGTCAAAAATTTTCCTATTTCCTTTGGCAAGTTCAAAATCAAGGCTTACGAGCCTATTACGCATTAACATTACTTTTTGCTTCTCAAAATTGAGCTTTCCGCAATCTCTAAGCGGATTTTGTGGGTCTTTTGAATATAAAATGGCACTTACACCATTTCTATCTTCAAAAGCACTATCAATGAGCAAGTTATAACAAGCAACCTGCGTAGTTTCGTTGTCCCAAGCAAGCTGAAAAGGATTATTAACAGGAAATTTGCCAGATTTTAATTCAATAATATCTTTTCTGTTGCCTTTTTGTTGGTCGTTGTTGTCGTATTCCACAAGCAAATCTAGTCGCCCTTGAAGTCCATAAATATTGGAAATGAAACTTGGTTCTGTGGTGAGTTTATGCGCTTTGAAAGCAGTAATTTCTTTCTTTACAGTATTAAAATGCCCTTCTAATTCTCCGTAAAGGCGTTTTAGGGTGTCGCTATCATAAACGGCACACTCCACGCTACGTTCTTTAAAAGTTTGTTTCATAGCCTCTATAAACAAAATTTCAGGGTTTATCACGAGCCTATCTAGTAAATCATTGATAAGATTTCCCAATAAAGTTTTTTCATTTCCTGCAAAAAACTGCATTTTACTAAGTAAACTTACATACGGAGAGCTACCACCTTGATAAAAACATTTGGCAATATTGGAGGCATCTACCAAATAATCTGGGCTAGCAATAATCAAAGTTGTATCAGTAGAAGCAAATAAATTAGCCTCAATACGTTCTAAATCAGTGAAATACGCAGACTGGAAATTTTGCAAATAACGTACATTATCCGTCATACGGTAAGTATAACTGCCACTATACACTACATCAGCAATATTTATTTTAATAATGCCCAAACCATCAGTTTTGGCAGTTATTGTAGCCGTATTTTTACCATTTTCATCTTTTTCTATTGACGTTTTTTCTAAAATACTTACATACAAACGCTTAATTTTATCTTGTGGCGTTTGTCGGCTAAAAATAATATTTTCATTGGTTTGGAGAATATTTACTAATTCTTTATTTTTTACGTTATCTAGCTCAAAATCAGCAAATTGTAAGATAAGTTCTAACAAAATTTTGATACAAGCGTTCACTTGTTCTTGCGTAGGCGTGAAATTATTTTGACTAGCATTTTTGCGAATAAAACGGCGCAAATTTTGGAGTTTTTCGTCTATTTCATTGCCGAGATTATGCGCTTGCACGACAAAATTTATTTTGGAGAAAATACCAACAAAAATCTGTTTTTCATTTTCTGTAAGTGTTGCTAGCAAAGCTAAAAACTGCTTTGAAAGGTCAAAAATCTGTTTTTTAGGATTTTTTTGTTGTGTTATCTGAAACAAATTATCATAAAAATATTGTGTATTGATAGCAGAAAGAAGCATTTTTTTGAGTGTGTTGTGAGTAGTGCCTTTGTGAGTAGTGTGAATACAAATTTAATGAAAAAATCCTAAATTATGATTAAAATATACGTTTTTTTTGTATATTTGGGCAATATTTTATGTTAGATTTAACTATTTCAAATGAAAAAAATTGCTTTATTTCTTGCGTTTTCTGTCTGTATATTTTTTAATATTTTTGCACAAAAGAAACTTTCTAAGACAAATCTTACATTAGGAATTTCTATGCTTTTACCCAAAGATTTCGTGAAGATGAATGATGATTTGTTAGCAAAAAAATACTATACCTACCGCAAACCAACTGCTATTTATACAGATGCTAGCACCCTCATAGACATTGGTGTAAACATCACAAACACGTATTGGGACGCAAAAGACCTTAAAATTTTGAAAGATTTGTATAAAGGAAGTCTGCAAGCAAGCTATTCAAAAGTAGAATTTTTGCAGGACAAACTCGTTACTATTAAGAAAAGAGATTTTATAGTTTTTGAATTTATTGGCAGAATTACAGAAGAAAATGATACAAAAAAAGCCGTTTCTGGGAAAAAAGGTACATTAGAAACGTATAATTATATGATGTATGCGGTTGTAGAGAATAAAATCATTGTTTTTAATTTTAATTGTCCGCTCAAAATCAGCCAAGAATGGAGAGAGGCAACCCAAAAAATGATGCAATCCGTTAAAATTAAGAATTTGAAGGTTGCAGAAGAAAAGAAAAAGTAAGAAATTGTGAATTAGGAATTGTGAATTAGGAATTAGGAATTAGATAACGACATTGATAAATTGTATTCAGCCCCAGCGGGGCAATATATTTATAGGAAAATAAGTATATTTTGTATTTCGCTCCAGCGGAGCGAGATATTTATAACACTATAATTATTTTGTAGCCTTTTGATTTATCAAGGATTACAAAAAAATGTAACAAATTAATAATGTCGCTATCTATGTATTTCTTAATGAACTTAGTGTTAAAAAGAAACGAACTAGGAAGTTATTTTCAATGTATTACTTATGAATTATGAATACAAAATGCTGATAATCAATTTTTAAACCTATAATAAAATGGACAAAGAAGAAATAAAACAACGACAACAAGAAATTTTAGACTTAATTAGAAGATTTTGCGACGAAAAACTTGATGAAGAGTATTTTGATATTTCTGAAAGAGTTTTACAAAAATTAGGGCGCAAAAAAGCTGTTCCATTCCAAACAGGGAAAATAGAAACGTGGGCAGCAGGCATTATTCACGCTGTTGGAACAATTAATTTTTTGTTTGATAAAACTTCTGAGCCGTATGTATCTGTAAATGAGATAGGTACATTTTTTGGTGTTGCCACTTCAACAGTATCTGGCAAATCTAAAGAAATTAGGGATATGCTAAAAATGGATAGGTGGGATAAGGAATTCTCAACAAAAAGGATGAATGAAAGCAATCCATTCACAAGTTGGGTTACTGTTGATGGTCTTATAGTACCTATTGATGGTTTGCCCGAACCATATAAAACTATTGCTTTGCAAGCCAAAGCAGAAGGTAAAACTGTTTCTTTTAGCACAAAAAGATAAGCTGGATTTTACAAAATCAGGAAAAACTATAGTATTATTATAAGGTGCAAAATATGCAAATACCTAATCATTGAGTAATTTTTGTTAATCTTACTTTCGTAGGAGGTGTATAAAAAATTCCTTTAAAAGATAAAACTCACTCAAAAGTGAGTTTTATCTTTTAAAGGAATTTCAAGAATTTCTATGGAAATTTAGGATATTGCTGAAAATTAGGCTTTCTTTTCTCCAAAAAGGCTTTTTTTCCTTCTTGCGCCTCTTCTGTGAGGTAGTATAAAAGTGTTGCATTTCCTGCAAGTTCTTGTATTCCTGCTTGTCCGTCAAGTTCTGCATTCATACCTACTTTTATCATACGCAAGGCAATAGGGCTAAGAGCTTGCATTTCTCTGCACCATTGTACTACTTCTGCTTCTAGTTCATCAAAAGGCACAACTTTGTTCACAAGTCCCATATCTAGGGCTTCTTGCGCAGAATACTGACGACACAAAAACCAGATTTCTCTAGCTTTTTTCTGTCCTACAATACGTGCTAAAAAAGAAGAGCCAAAACCAGCATCAAAACTTCCTACTTTTGGACCAGTTTGCCCAAAAATAGCATTGTCAGAGGCAATAGAAAGGTCGCAAACTACGTGTAAAACGTGTCCGCCACCAATAGCATAGCCATTCACCATAGCCACGACAGGTTTAGGCAATGAGCGAATTTTTTTCTGCAAATCAAGGACATTTAGGCGTGGCACACCATCTTCTCCCACATAACCGCCTGTTCC
>JANYGM010000234.1 GCA_025362415.1 bacterium | reverse complement strand
TTTTTGCAGAAATTTAAGAAAGAAAGCAAACAATTTGGCTCGCAAAGGCAAGCTAGTGAAGGACTTGCGGTGCGTATTGCTATGGATAATTTGGCTCGTACTGCAGGTTTTTCTGACCCAATTAGGCTTACCTGGGCAATGGAAACGCAAGAAGCAATAGATATTATTAGTAGAGCAAAAGCCCTTACTTTTGGAGAAACTACTGTTTCTTTGATTGTTGATGAAGATGGAAAAGCGGCTATTGTGTGTTTTAAGGCAGAAAAACCACTTAAAAGTATTCCTGATGCGCTCAAAAAAGAACCTGCCATTATTGAATTGAAAGAGTTTAACAAAACACTCAACGACCAATACAAACGCACTCGTAAGAGTTTGGAGGCTGCTATGATAAATGGTGATGCTTTTACTTTGTCAGAAATTACTAATCTGATGAATCATCCTGTCGTGTCGCCAATGCTAAGAAAATTAGTGTTGAAAACAAACCACCCCCAGCCCCTCCTTGAAAAGGAGGGGGGCAAGAAAAAAACAGTCCTCCTTGAAAAAGAGGGAGGAGAAAAAACTCCCCTCCTTGCTAAGGAGGGGCTGGGGGTGGTTAAAACTGGTTTTAGCTTAGGTTTTTGGAAAGATGGAGAACTTGTTTCTCCTAATAAAAAATCTTCAAAACCTTCTCAAACTATCCAAATTGCGCATTGTATTGATTTGTATGAAGATAAAAATTGGGCAGATTATCAAAAATATTGCTTTGAAAACGAAATAAAACAACCATTCAAGCAGATTTTTAGAGAATTATACATTCCAACAGCAGATGAGTTGAAAGAAAAAGCCCTCTCACGCAGGTATGCAGGGCATCAAGTGCAACCACGCAAGACTGTGGCACTTTTGAAAGGACAAGGTTGGACAGTTGATTACCAAGAAGGACTACAAAAAGTTTTCCACAAAGAGGGAATTATTGCCAAAATGTATGCTATGGCTGATTGGTTTTCTCCTTCTGACGTAGAAAGCCCAACGCTGGAAACCATTGAATTTATTGACAAAAAAACGTGGAAAAATGTGCCATTTGAGCAACTTGATAAGCGTATTTTTTCAGAGGTGATGCGAGATATTGATTTGGTGGTATCTGTGGCACACGTAGGAGAGGTTGATCCAGAAACAAGTCAGTCAAGTATTGAACTACGTTCTGCGCTTGTACGTGAAACTATGCGCCTTTTCAAGGTAAATAATGTGGAGTTAAAAGGCTCTCACGCACTTATCAAAGGCACAAAAGGAGATTATTCTGTGCATTTGGGAAGTGCTATTGCGCACAAAGTAGCATCAAGTACGTTGTTTATTTTGCCTGTTCACTCGCAACATAGAGGAAAAATGTTTTTACCATTTTTGGACGAAGACCCAAAAACAGCAGAAATAATGTCAAAAATATTGCTTTTAGCCAAAGACAACGAAATCCAAGACCCTACTATTTTGAGCCAACTGAAATAATTGTGAATGAATAGAATTTATATATGTTGATAATCAAATAATAAAAACTCTAATACGAAGAAATATGATGGGATTATATTTTCTGCTGGCTATGTTTTCATTTTTCTTTCTTATGGAAGAACTTTTATTTTGTTGTGTGGAAAAATCATTATCTGTTTCTGCGGGCATAGTGAAAAAATATGTTATTGAGGAAAATAAGAACGGCACATTTTCAGTAAGACAACAAAACTGTTTTTGTTTCATTCCAATAAAACAATATATGAATATTGCGTATTTTAATGGAGATTATTGGTATCCTACTTTTTTGGAAGCGAAAACCGCATTAGATAAGCATCTTTTTAAACCAAAAAAGGAAATCCCAAAAGTACACGCTTACAAACAATCTACACCAAAGCCAGAAAAATTATAATCTTCTTGAAAAAAGTCTATTGTAAACCAAAAAATTAATAAAACCAAACTAGCCCTTAAAATCCTACTTTTGGAGTTTTAAGGGCTAGTTTTAAGGAAATAAAGGATTTTTATGGGATAACGGTAATGCCTGTAGCTCCCGCATCATCTAGTCCT
>JANYGM010000210.1 GCA_025362415.1 bacterium | reverse complement strand
CCTATTACAGACAAACTTAATCTTAATGCTGGTTTGCGTGCTGAATTTAACCAACAAAAACTTAGTAGTGCTGCATTGAAACAAAATGTTGATAATCCTAAGATAAATTTGCTTCCTTCCGTTAATCTTTCTTATAATTTAAGTACCAAACAGCTTTTAAGAGTTGCTTATGCTTATACTGTAAACCGTCCAGAGCTTAGAGAACTTGCTCCTTTTGCTTATTACGACTTTAATTTTAATGCCTTATTTTCTGGAAATGAAAGTTTGACTACCGCAACTATACATAATGTTGATGCTCGTTATGAGATTTATCCTTCATTAGAAGAGATGATTACTTTTGGTGTCTTTTATAAGAATTTTAACAGACCAATAGAAACATATCTTACTCCTACAAGTGCTGGCGACATCAATTATACTTCTATTAATGCCAAAAACGCTACTAATTATGGTGTTGAAGTTGAGTTTAGAAAAGGTTTTGCTAACGCATCTTCTAGTTTCATTAAAAATTTATCTTTTGTAGCTAACGCATCTTACATTCTTAGTAATGTAACCATTGGTGATGTCGTTAAAATTAGCAAAACTGGTAGTTTGACTGGAGAATCTATTACTGCAGGTATTCAAGAAAATAACAGACCTATGGCTAATCAATCTCCTTATGTCGTTAATGCTGCTATTTATTACAATAATACGACAAGTGGCTTACAAGTAAATCTTCTTTATAATGTTTTTGGTAAAAGAATCTTTGCAGTTGGTAATAATCTTAGTCCTACTATTTATGAAATGCCTAGAAATGTTATTGATTTAAACATTACTAAGAGTTTTGGTAGCAAAATGGAGATTAGATTAAACATACAAGACATACTTAATCAAGCCTCACGTCTTGAACAAGATTATAACAAAGATGGTAAAATAACAAATGCCGACAATCAGACTATAAGAACCTTTAAGAGAGGAACATATTTTACTATAAGTGCAATGATAAATATATAATGTTTCAATATTAGTGTTGAGAATTAAGTTCTAAGTGTTAGATATTGAGTTCTAAGCGTTAGATGTTGAATTCTATGTGTTAGATATTGAGTTGTCAGCGTTGAATATTGAGTTGTTAGCGTTAGAGGTTGAGTTATCAGCGTTAGATGTTGAGTTGTCAGCGTTAAATGTTGAGTTGTCAGCGTTAAATATTGAGTTATTAGCGTTAGATATTAAGTTGTCAGCGTTAGATATTGAGTTGTCAGTGTTAGATATTGAGTTGTCAGTGTTAAATGTTAAGTTGTCAGCGTTGAATATTGAATTGAATACAGAGTTATTTAAATAAGAATATTAAAAGTTTGTATTCGTGGGGTATAAAACCCCACGTTATTGATTTTAAAGTTAATAATATGTGTTTAACATCAGTAGCGCAGGGTTTTATACCCTGCGTATTTAGAAATAAAAGTTACAAATTAGCAATGTTAATATCTAATTGATATAAATATCAAAAAAATATATAATAAAATTTTAAAAACAAGTAATCATTTTAATTTTTCCACCAAACAATCCTTAATTATGAAAGTTGTAAACAGTATTTTGTTGTTATTATTTTGTAGTATTTTGTTATTTTCTTGTAAAAAAGATGATGATACTACAGCCGTAACTCCTGCACCAAGATTTGGGCAAAAAGATGCCACAGGAAAAATTATTATTTCTGGAGAAATCAAAGAAAATGTTACTTTAGTTGCTACTGAAAAGTACATTTTGAAAGGTTACGTTTATGTTACAGATGGTTTTACGCTCACAATAGAGGCTGGAACGGTTATTTTTGGTGATAAAGCACCAACAGATGGTAATAGAGGTTGTCTTATTATTGAGAAAGGGGGCAAACTAATAGCTGAAGGAACAGCTGCAAAACCTATTATTTTCACTTCTAGTCAAGCAAAGGGCAGTCGTAGTTACGGAGATTGGGGTGGCGTTGTTCTTATTGGCAAAGCAGCTACTAATCAGCCTAGTTCTACTACTTTTGAAGGTGGTATTAGAGGTGAATATGGCACTTTTGACGCTGCAAACGCTAACGACAACTCTGGTTCTTTAAAATATGTTCGTATAGAGTTTGCTGGCGTGGCACTTTCTACTGTAGCAAACTCTGAAATCAATGGTTTGACTATGTACGGTGTGGGTAGTGGTACTAAAATTGAATATATACAGGTTTCTTACTCTGGTGATGACTCTTATGAGTGGTTTGGTGGTAACGTAAACTGTAAATATTTGATTGCACACAGAGGTTGGGATGATGATTGGGATACTGACCACGGTTTTTCTGGTAAAGTGCAGTTTGGTGTATCTTTGAGAGATAAAAAAGTAGCTGACCAATCTAGTTCTAATGGTTTTGAATCTGATAATGATGCTAATTCTTCTACAAGAACGCCAATTACAGCTGCTATTTTCGCTAATATGAGCAATTACGTTGATGATGCATTGCCTTCAAACCTCAAAATAGACGGTTCAGGACCTTATCAGGCGGCTATGCACATACGTAGAAACACAAGTATTAGTATTTTCAACTCTCTAATGGTCGGTTATCCTCAAGGATTACGTCTAGATGGTGCTACTACCACGCTTGCCAATGCTAATAATGGTGGTATAGAGCTTAAAGGCAATGTTATAGCTAATTGTACCCTTCCTTTTGTGGGTGCTGGTGGCGTAACAGACCAACAAGCGAATGA
>JANYGM010000204.1 GCA_025362415.1 bacterium | reverse complement strand
GTGGTATTCATACTAAGACGAGTCTTACTCTTGTCTATCATATCTTGCGTAATACCCACTTTAAGCAATTTATAATCTTTGAGGATACGCTCCAAATCAGCCCTAATATCCATTTCTACCTCCGTACTGATAGTTTTTTTGCCTTTCAATGAAATTTTACCTTTTTCTTCAAAATTAGTAGCAGGAATATGAAGCAACGCAAAGGCATTAGATTTATTAAAATTAGCCTCTAACTCGCTTTTCTGACCATCAACATACGTAAAAGTAAGTTGTTTTGTACTTCTCATTTTGTCTTTAAAAATACCTGTTTCATCAAAAACTTCAATATTTTTAACTTCTTTGAGGGCATCACTATTCATCAGCCACGTAGGTACGACCATCAGCGCAGCAAAAAGCAAGGGAGTAAGCAGGGTCATTATCACGAAAGATTTTTTGCGCACACGCAAAAGGTACTCACGTTGGATAATTAAGAGGATTTTGTTCATTTTTTTGATGTTATCTTTTGAGTTTGTATATTTTGCAAACATAACGAAAATACCTAAAGAATTAGTATTTTTTGGTTCAAAATTTGATTTATAGTTTTATAAAAATATCTTTGTAACACTAATCAAATTATTTAAAATTGAAAATGAACAATAATTTTTTAAAAATAACGGCTTTTTGGGCGTTTACAGAGGGGATTTTGGGAGGAATTTTGCATACACTAAAACTGCCTTTTACGAGTATTTTTATAGTGGCTAGTGCCGTTTTGTGGATTAGTTTGCTAGCAAAATTTTCAGAAAAGCGTTCTGATATACTCCAATCATTGATTATTGTCCTGATTTTGAAGATGATTTTAAGTCCTCACGCAAGCATAATGGCACATATAGCTGTTATTTTTCAAGGATTTTTAGGTTATTTTTTGTTCACCATTGTTAAAAATATGCGTTTGGCAATATCTTTCCTTGCTGTTTTGAGTATGTTAGAATCTTCATTACAAAAGGTTTTAGTAGGTATTTTCTTTTATCAAAAGCCATTTCAAGCGGTTTGGGAAGTGTTTATGGAGAAATTAGTAGGAGATTTTTCTTTTTTTCAGAATGTTAATAACGTAGTTTTGGGTATTTTAGCTACTTATATTGGAATTTATGTTGGTATGGGGTTTTTGGTTGCTTTCTTAGTAATAAAAATCATTAAAGAAATAGAAATTTTGTATAAAGAAGAAAAAATACACTTTTCTTTGGAAGGACAAGAACAAAAAGTAACTAAAAATACATCTAATGATGTTTTAGAAAATAAAAACGAAAATAAAAATACCAACAAAATAGCCTTAATAGCCACTATTTTATTGATAATAGGAACATTGTTTTTTACATTCTATTTAGAAGATTTCTTAGAAAAAAACTATTTTTCAAAAAATTCTTCTTCTTATATTTTGATGCTTATCATTGGCATTTTGTTGCGTACAGTCGCTTTATTCTTTTTTTTGAAAGAAATTATAGGGAATTTCTTGTTATATTATCTTAAAAATTTCTTAGAAAAACACAAAAACCAATATACTCTGCAAATCATTCAGATTTTGGACTATCTACCAAAAGTAAAAGAAAATACCTTGCAAATTTGGTCAAATATCCCAAAAAACACTTCCAATTATCATAAAATAAAGTTTTTTGCAGTACAGTTTATTTTACAATAAAAAAACAAAAACTGCTTTTAAATATGTTTAAAAGCAGTTTCCAAATTAAACGTAATTGATAATTCGTAATTGAATAAATTGGATTATGTCAAAATTCTTACTAATACCAAACCAACAGTGGCTGCCCAAGCCGTAATTCCTTTGGTCATTGCTTGCCCATAATCTGTGTTTGAGTGCGCTTTCCACGCTTCCATAAAGTTTTTTGCACCAAACCAGCCAAATAAGCCCAATCCAAGCACTGCGCCCACTATTGGCATAGCTATATTACCACTAACAAAACTTGCAATCATTTTTGTAACGCCCAATATTGCTAATGCAATAGATGCACCACCAAATATTGCGGTGTTGATAGTGAGCCATTTACGAGATTCCCCATTTCTATCTGCCATAAAATTATAAGTTTTTAAATTAAATAATTATTTTTTCTGTCGTTTTTAGTTTCTTGATTTTCTATACTATCTCAACAAATAACGGTTAAATTATTAAAATATTTTATAATTACGTAAAATATTTTAATAATTGAGTTCCTTATTTATACAATCAACTGATTATTAACTTTTTGTATTCATTCATAATTCACAATTATTTACTCTTTTCCAACCAACGTTTTTCCTTCACAATGCTCATCTTGACAATTTCCATACAAAATAAGTGAATGATGTAAAATATTGAATTTGAGCAAACTAGCTACCATATCTTGCGTTTGTTGGAGGCGTGGGTCACAAAATTCTAATACTTTGTGGCATTCTAGGCAAATGAGGTGGTCGTGTTGCTTAAATCCGAAAGATTTTTCATATCTAGCTTGTTGTGTGCCAAATTGGTGTTTGGTAACGAGGTCGCACTCAACTAAAATATCCAACGTGTTATAAACGGTTGCTCTGCTGACACGATAATTTTTGTTTTTCATACTGATATAGAGTTCTTCTACATCAAAATGGTCTTTTCTTGAATAAATTTCTTCCAAAATAGCAAATCTTTCTGGCGTTTTGCGCAAAGCACGACTTTCCAAGTAAGCCATTAAAATTTGCCTTACTTCTGTTTGTCTGTCTGATTTTTTATCCAATTTTTCTATCATTGCATCAATTACGTTGATAATTACTTGCAAATATAATAAAATTTTAAAACTTTTATCAAAAAAATTATGCAATTTTACGCAAGGAAAAAGTACGAAGTACGAGGTGCAAGGTACGAATGTAACACGCTATATCACATACATCAAAAAATGATTTATCATCTAATCACGCCCAAAGAATGGGAAACAGCAAAAAATCAACCTTCTTATGCTGCAGAAAGCCTTACTTTGGAAGGTTTTATTCATTGTTCTACTGCTGTTCAGGTGGCAAGAACGGCTAATAATTATTTCAAAAATCAGCCTGAAATGCTTGTTTTACATATTAAAGAAGATAATTTGACTGATGCCGTACTCAAACATGAAGCAAATTCTTATGATGTCTTCCCACACATATATGGGCGTATTGTGCGTGAGGCGGTAGTGAGTGAAACTTTGATAAAACAAAATAATGATAATATTTTTGAAGATTTTTTGGGTTAAAAGAGAGTTTGGCACAAAAATTTCTAAAAACTAAATTACCCAAAATTAGTAACTTTAAAAATTATATCTTTATAAAAATGTTTTTATGAAAAATGTTTACACCTCTATTATTATCTTATTGATTTTCAATGTATTAGTCGCTTGTTCTGGCTCAAAAAGAGTTTTCAAAAAAGCACAAGAACTAGAAAAAGGAGGCTTGCACGAAGAAGCCGCTGAAATGTATTTAGATGCGCTCAACCGCAACAACGAAAATGTTGCTGCAAAAATAGGTTTGAAGCGCACAGGGCAAGTTTTATTGGATAATATTTTAGGAAATGTTTTCAAGGGAAATAATACCCAAAATCACAAACTTGCTGTTAATTCATTTTTAGAGGCACAAAAGTTTGTAGAAAAAGTAAAAACCCATAATGTTAAATTGTCCATTCCTAGCCATTATGAGCAATATTTTTCAGATTCAAAAGAAAAATATCTCTCTTACATATACAACAAAGGGCAAGATGAACTCACCGCAGATAATTTTGATGCTGCCAACCAATCTTTTGATGAGATAATAAGGATTGAGCCTTCTTACAAAGACATAAAAACCCTAAAGTCTTCTACTATCAATGAGCCAGATTATAGACATGGGCAAAATTATCTCCAAAATAAAGAATATAAACTTGCTTACAATACTTTTGATAAGGTTTACCAAAACGAACCAACTTACAAAGAAGTTGGGCGTTTACGTGAAAAAGCACGCAAAGATGCCACTTTGACTATCTCCGTTTTGCCTATCCAAGTAAACCGTACTTTCACTAATTATGATGATGAGATTTTGGAAAAAGTGCAAGCAGGCATCACACAAGAGCTTTTAGCTGCCAAAAGCCCTTTTTTAGAGATTGTGGATAGAGATAATATGGAGCGTATTTTGGAAGAACAAAAACTTGGGCTTTCTGGTGCAATAAAAGAAGGTACAGCAGTGCGTTTGGGTGAACTTTTGGGCGTAAAAGCTATTTTGGTAAGTAAAATTGTGGATATAAAAGTACAAAAAGGACGCATAACCAAAGAAAGTAAAATTGGTTTTAATAGGTATTTTGAGAAAACACGTGAGCAAATCAGTGGCTTGATTATCAATGTGCCAAGATACAGGGAAACCAATTATAATGAGTATTCAGGTACAAAAACTGTTACTTTTTATATGCAATATGATTTAATCTCTACAGAAACAGGTAAAATATTAGTGTCTAATCTCGTTACAGAAACACGTAAAGATGAAATCAATTACATTACTTATGATGGAGAAAAAGCTAATTTATTTCCTAACAGAGGAGGTTTACAAGCAATTGTAAGAGAAGAAGGAAAAGAAGATTTTGATGCACTCTTTGATGCCCGCCGTGAGTTTGCCAACGACCAACAAATGATTACAGGCATTTATAATGAAGTTTCTGAAAATGTAGCAAGAGGTATTTTGGCGTTTGTAAGGTAAATTTTATAATACCTTAATAATCAATATCTTATGTTAATATCTCGTACTTCTTATTGACTTTGTTGCAACGGTCAGCGTACTTGAAATAGACTTTTTACAAAAATAAAAATGCTATTCCAGCGTTCTAGCCGTTGCAACAAAGTCCTTCTTATCTCGTATTTCTTTCATTAATTTTGTGGCAAACCCAACAAATTAGCCATCAAACGGTAACTTCCGCTCACGCCAGCAGGAAGTTGCCTAAAAAATGCCAAACCAGTATAAACAAAATTACCTTTTCCGTACTTTGCAATGATAAGACTGTTGTCATTAGGCTTTTCATTTTTATCATTTGTAGAAAAAATAGTCTCATAACTCTTGTCAATATCCGTAGCAAAATAAATACCTCTCTCTTGTACCCAACCATCAAAATCCGCCTCACTAATCATATTAGGCGTATTCATAACGCTGTGGGTAGGTTTAAGGAAACGTATTTGCGCTTTCTCGTCTGTGGTGCGCTCACGAGAAATAGTGAAAGGAAAAGGCGCAATTTTAGCCAAAACAGGACCAATACGGTTGTTTGTATTATATTGAACAATCAAATTACCACCATTTTTGATGTATTGCATTAGTTTTTCGTAATGAATTTGCAGGCGGTCATTGGTATTATAGGCACGCACCCCTGTCAGAATAGCATCATACTTAGAAAGATTATCATTTGTAAGCATTTCATCAGAAAGTAGGGTAACATTATACCCAATTTGTCGCAAACAAGTAGGCACATCATCACCAGCCCCCACAATATAGCCAATTTGAATACCTTTTTTCTGTACGTTGATGCTTATTAGCGTACTTTCTGCATTTGAAAGAATAAATTGATACGGAATATGGTCATATTCTATGCGTTTGATGCTTTTGTTATACGTTCCTTCACCAATATTTAGGCTTGCTTCTAACTTTCCACTAACAACTTCATTAGGATTTTTCAGACTAATAACGGCATCAATAATAAGTTCCTCATTTTTATTCTTCAAAGTAAAGTTTGGGTTCTTAATAGTAATAATAAAGTTACTAGGAGCTTTCAAATTAAGTTTTCCAGAGATATTTGGTTCGTTTGCTTTGATGATAATTTGAATATTTTTTGGGTTTTTATCAGGAAAAACAAGCACATTTTCAGAAATATTAACGGTTGCAGGCGGCAAAACCTCAAACGGTCTATAAATTTCGCCTTTCACAGGGTCAGTACTTTTGTAGGTAAGCGGACGAGTAAGCGTAAGTTTCAAACCATTTATATCCATATAAAAAACTACAAGGCTTTGTGAGTCATTTTCTGGCGTGCCAATAATCAAAGGATTAGCTACATTAAACTCTCCTATTTCGTGCTTGTCATTAAGCCAATACGGATTAGAATTAGTAATATCTGCTTTAATATTAGCTTTAAATTTGAAAGTAAAAAGTTTGTTTTTATCCAAAGAAATATTAGTAATTGTGTCTCTTTGGTTTAACAGCGTGATTTTTTCTAAGATTACTTTGTTATTCAAAGTTTGATTTCTGCTAATTATTTGCGTTGTAATATTGATTTTATTGTTTAAAGTCGCACTAGCAACTGCGTTAAACTCGCTTGCATAAGCTTCTGCCCAAAGTCCTGCACAAGAAATCAAAATAACTTCTAATTCTTTGAGTTTTTGCGTTTTCCAATAAGTAATATCAGTCTGTGGAGTATCATTTTTGTTATTTTCAGGGATATTTTGAATATTTTTATAAAGCAAAACCAAATCATTTAGGCTTTCATTTGGTGCAAGAGGGTTGTATTTTTTGATAATTTCGCTAATTTGCTTGTCAATTTTAGGTAAATCTAGTCTTTTCCAAGTCAAATCAATGCCTTGAAATAAATCTGGTTTTACATCAGTAATCTTTGTTTGCTTTGTTGTAGGACTTGTTTTAAGCAATTTAAAATATTCAATAGCTTCACCACGCCCACGAGCAGAGCCAAACCCTTGACTTTTGTGCATAGAACGGCTTTCAGAGGCTATTTCACCAAAAGACTTGCCCAAAAGAGGATTAAAAGCTCCTACATCTATTTTGAGTTGATTTTCAGCGGTTGTGTTGGTCGTTCCGAAGTTAAAAGTATTCCAAAAAAGGCTTTTAGCTTGCCAAACGCTTACATATTGTAGTTGTTGAGGGTATTTTTGAGGATTTGCAGCCGCCTCAAACGCCTCTTCTGCAAGCATAGCAGAGGCGGTATGATGCCCGTGTCCGCCCTCACCAGTCGTAGGAAAGCGGCAAATAATCACATCAGGCTTAAACTTACGGATAGCCCAAACGACATCAGCCAAAACATTGTCTTTATTCCAAATATTAAGGGTTTCCTCTGGTGTTTTTGAGTAGCCAAAATCATTAGCACGAGTAAAAAACTGCTCTGCACCATCTATTCTGCGTGCTTGTAGCAGTTCTTGTGTACGGATAAGCCCGAGCGCATCACCTTGTTCTTTTCCTATAAGATTTTGCCCACCATCACCTCTCGTGATAGACAAATAAGCGGTTCTTAGCTTTTTTTCTTTGGCAAGATAAGCCAGTAAACGTGTGTTTTCATCATCAGGGTGCGCTGCAACGTACAAAATACTTCCAACTGTTTGGAGTTTTTGGAGATGCAAAAGTATTTCAGATGAATTTAGTTGTGGTGAGGTTTGCGCTTGTGCAGGCAAGATAAAAAAGCTGATTTTAGCAATTAAAATCAGTGTTAGAAGAGAGAAAAAACGCATTTTTTGTAGTTATGGCTAGTTTGTTTAGATGCACAAATATAAGAAAATCAACAATATAAAAACAATATTATTATCTTTTTGACACTTTATTCATTGTAATACCACGCTGACGACTACAATGAAACCTATCCACACCAGAAACGGCTATTTTAGTATGTTTGGTAGCACGTCCTTGCACACGCTCACGCCACATACGCCACGAGCTAGGTTTCATTTCTAGGCGCATAATCTTAATTACATCTGCTTCTGGTACACCAAATTGTGCCAAAATGGCATCAAAAGGCGTTCTATCTTCCCACGCCATTTCCACTATGCGGTCTAGGTTTTCCTGCGAAAGTTCGTATTTTTTACTGATTTTCATTTAATTAAAATTTGTATTCAAACCTTTTGTATTCTCGTATTTCGTACCTCAAACTTCGTACTTGATAATAACTAAATTTCAACTCAAAAGGTTAGAAAAAGTTATCCACATTTTAAATGTTTCTTATTTAGAAATATTCTAAATTACGCCAAAAACGAAACATTAGAATTGCATAAAACATTCTCTAAACGTATTTAAAGTAGGTTTTTGAGAATGTAATGAAAAATATTTTTGACTTTTTATAAAAAATGATTTGTTTACAAAAGTTCTCATACTATTTTTGTACCAAATAAAACAGCAAAAAAATTAAAAACAAACACAATAAAGTTATGTATTTGCTTAAAAATCAAGGCATTACCAAGTTTTTGAACATATTTCTTATATGTTTTGGACTTACTGTATTAGCGCATACCGCTAATGCCCAAGTGGACATTGCAAAAGGGAAAGAATTGTTTTCTGGAAATTGCGCAAGCTGTCACGGAGTAGGAGATAAAGCCGTTGTAGGTCCTGGACTAAAAGGCATACACGACCGCAGAAACGAGGCTTGGCTTTTAAAATGGGTTAAAAACTCATCAGCCGTTATTGCTAGTGGTGATGCGTATGCAGTAGCCCTTTATAATCAGTACGGAAAAGCGCAAATGCAGTCTTTCCCAGACCTAAAAGATGAGGACATCAAAAATATTTTAGGGTATATCAAAGCAGAAGGAGATAAACCTGTTGCAACAAATGTTTCCGTTGCAGGCGCACCAGCAACAAGTGGAAGTTCAGAAGGTGGAAGTGGCTATAATAATGTCATTTTGACTGGTATGGTCGTAACACTTCTTTTGGTGCTTGTAACATTATCTTTGGTAGTTTCTTTGCTCACAAAAAATCTTCAACATAAAGAACTTGCAGAAGCAGACAAAGAAGTTGTTAATCAAAAACTTGATTTAGAGTCAATATTTAGAAGTTCTGCATTTTTGGCAGTAATAGGCGTGTTTTTCTTCCTTGTAGTAGCAAAAGCAGGTATTGACAAAACTATGAAAATAGGCAAACAAACGGGTTATGCACCTACACAACCAATCTCTTTCTCTCACAAATTGCACGCTGGCAAATACGAAATTAACTGTCAATATTGCCATACAAGCGTTTACAAAGGCAAATCAGCTAATATTCCTTCTGTGAATATCTGTATGAATTGTCATAATGCTATCAAACGTACTTCTCCACAAATCCAAAAAATCTATGAAGCGGCAGAGAAAAACCAGCCAATTCAATGGATTAGAGTACATAATTTGCCTGATTTAGTATATTTCAACCACTCACAACACACAGTAGCAGGACAAATTGAATGTACAAGCTGTCACGGAAATATTGCACAAATGGAAGTAGTACAACAACGCTCTCCTTTGAGTATGGGTTGGTGTATTGATTGCCACAGACAAACAGTTGTAAAATCAGAAGGAAATGTATATTACGACAAACTAATGGCTGCACACAAAGGTAGTGGCGGAAAAGAAATGAAAGTAAAAGATATTGGCGGTTTGGAGTGTTCTAAATGCCATTACTAAGCATTAAACCATAACTATATTTCCAAATTCTAGGGTTTAGGAATATAGTTATGGTGGCTTTTTTGTTGTAGATTTACCTGTGTTGTCAGGTGTTTCTACCTGACAACAAATGCGCTTTTAAATCTTAATTTTTAGAAAAAACTTGCAATTAAATTGAAGTCAGGTAGAAACACCTGACTTCACAAAAAAAGAAACCTGTGTTGTCAGGTGTTTCCACCTGACAACAAATGCGTTTTTAAATCTTAATTTTTAGAAAAAACTTGCAATGGGACTAAGAGGACGTAAAAACCTAACTGATTATAGATGTTTTTTTGTCACGACTACTTGCAATAACTGGAAACATCTCTTTATAAATGATAAATATTACGACTTGATTTGTAGCAGTTTAAAGTTTGTTTGTGAGAAATATGATGCAAATTTATTAGGCTACGTAATTATGCCTAACCACATTCATCTCATAATTTACTTCAAAAATGAAACTAAATTATCTGATTTGATGCGAGATTTTAAGAAATTCACGTCAGTACAAATAAGAAAAATGTTAGAAGAAGATGGATATTTAGAAATATTAGAAAGTCTAAGAGAAAATATAAAAGATAAAAATCAAATTTTTAAGGTTTGGAATGATAGATTTGATGATGTAGTTATTTACAATGAAGAAATATTAAAAATAAAACTACAATATCTACACCAAAATCCTGTAAGAAAAGAAATAGTAGTCAATTCAGAAGATTACAAATATTCAAGTGCTAAGTTTTATTTATCTGATACAATACATAAAACAATGCTAGTTCATTACAAAGAATATTTTTAATTTCGTTGTAGTAAGTACCTAAAAGCACATTATTGAAGTCAGGTGGAAACACCTGACTTCACAAAAAGCAGAAACCTGTGTTGTCAGGTGTTTCCACCTGACAACAAATGCGAATATTTTTAATTTCGTTGTAGTAGGTATCTAAAAGCGCATTATTGAAGTCAGGTGGAAACACCTGACTTCACAGAAAATTGTTTGAATAAATGATTTTAAATAAATTTTCAAAAGACTATATAAGTGTGTAAATTGCACACGCCCCAATAACTTAACAACAAGCATCAAAATTCTAAGGCATAATTATTTATGGAAAATCAGAATAAAAAAATATACTGGAAAGGTTTAGAAGAGTTTTCTAATGATATAGAATTCGTCAAAAAAGCGCATAATGAATTCCCAGAGTTTTTGCCAATAGCAGAACAAACAGAGGCAGGAGGCACAAAACGCCGTGATTTCCTCAAACTATTAGGTTTTAGTGTGGCTGCAGTCTCACTTGCTGCTTGCGAAGCTCCTATAAAAAAATCTATTCCTTATCTAAATAAACCAGAGGATTTTGAGCCAAGTATTCCCAATTTTTATGCAAGTACATACGCACAAGATGGCGAATACGCAAGTATTTTGGTAAAAACTAGAGAAGGTCGTCCTATCAAAATTGATGGAAATGAGGCTTCTTCTATCACAAAAGGCAAAGTAAGTGCGAGAGTTTTAGCATCTATCTTAGGACTTTATGACCTTTCACGCATACAAGAGCCACGAGAAGATAACAAAAAAGCTAAATTAGAAGATGTTGATGCAAAAATTGTTTCTGCACTTTCATCTGCTAACGGAACGGTTTATTTGGTTTCACATTCTATCCTTAGCCCATCTACAAAGGCAGTTATTGCAGAATTTACTAAAAAATATCCTAACGTAAAACACATTGCTTATGATGCTGTTTCTGCGTATGGAATGCTAAAAGCAAACGAAAAATCATTTGGAACGTATGCTTTGCCTACTTATGATTTCTCAAAAGCAGAAACTATTGTAAGTATCTCAGCTGATTTCTTAGGGACGTGGCTTTCTGCAACTGAATATAATGGTCAATTTGCTAAAAATAGGAAATTGAACAAAAATAATAGAGAAATGTCCCGTTTGTACACTTTTGAAAGTGGAATGACTATCACAGGGGCAAATTCTGATTACCGTATGCAAATAAAACCTTCACAAGAAGGCATTGTAGCAGCACTTTTATACAACGAAATTAAAGGCGGTTTGACTGTTTCTGATATTTCTGATAAAAAAGTCGCTGACAAAATCAAGCAAGCAGCCGCAGATTTGAAAGCTAAAAAAGGCAAAGCAGTTGTTATTGCAGGCTCAAATGACCCAAATGTGCAGTTAATTGTAAATGCAATCAATGCAGAACTTGGTGCTTATGACCAAATTATGGATTTATCTTCTCCATCTTACCTAAAACAAGGAAATGATGAAGATATGGCTAAATTTGTTGCTGATGTTTTGGGTGGAACGGCTGGTGGAGCTATTTTTTATGGTACAAACCCTGCTTATGATTACCCACAAGGCGGTGAAAAATTTGCAAAAGCATTGAAATCACTTGCTTTTAGCCTTTCTTTCTCTGATAGAATTGACGAAACTTCTGCTAATTGTAAGTTTGTAGTGCCTGATATGCACTTTTTGGAGTCTTGGGGAGATGCAGAACCACGTAAAGGCTATTTTAGTTTTATGCAACCAACCATTTCACCTATCTACAAAGGCACACGCCAAGCACAAGATAGCCTTTTGAAATGGTCTGGAAGTAGCAAATCTTATTATGATTTTTTAAGAAGTTTTTGGGCTAAAAATACCAAAGAAAACTTTAATGATTTCTGGACAAAAGCACTTCACGAAGGCGTTTATGAGTCAAAAAATATTTCTTTTGAAACTACAAAAACAGAAGTTAAAGCTGATGCAAAAGTAGATGATAAAAAAGTTGATGCAAAAACTGATGTAAAAGCAGATGACAAAAAAGAAGTAAAAGATGTTGTAAAAAATGAAGCTAGACTTGCTGGAAATTTTGATTTCAAAGGAGATGTAAGTGGTGCAGCGGCAGCAGTAGCAGCATTTTTTGTGGCAAGTAACAAAATGGAACTTTCTTTGTATCAAAAAGTTGGTTTGGGTAGTGGTTTTCACGGAAATAACCCTTGGTTACAAGAAATGCCTGACCCTATCACAAAAGCAACTTGGGATAATTATTTGTGTGTTTCTGTTTCTTACGCAAAAGAAAAATCAATTAAACAAGGTGATATAGTTGAAGTAAAGGCAAACGGATTTTCTGTGAAAGTTCCCGTTTTGATACAGCCAGGACAAGCACAAGGAACAGTTTCTTTAGCTTTGGGTTATGGTCGTACGAGTGCAGGCAAATGTGGTGATGGCGTAGGTAAAAATGCTTATCCATTTGCTACAATCAAAGATGGCGTGTATGTTTATGCGGCTAGTGGAGTTGATATTTCTAAAACTGAAGAAGTTGCAGAACTTGCCATTACGCAAACGCACCAAACTATTATGGGCAGACAAAACGTGCAGGAATCAACGCTTGCATCATACAAAAAAGACACAAAAGCAGGCAGATATTACCCAATGATTGTAACGCCAGATGGCAAAAAGAAGCCAACGGATATTACAATGTGGAAAGGACACGAAAAAACAGCGTATGCCAAAAACCACTGGTGGGGAATGGTCGTTGATTTGAACTCTTGCACAGGTTGCGGAGCGTGTATGATTGGTTGCCAGTCTGAAAACAATGTTTCTGTCGTTGGGAAAAGAGAAGTAATAAATGGTCGTGAGATGCATTGGATGCGTATTGACCGTTATTACAGCACAGATGCAGATACGAAAGATAAGTCTATTGGTAATTATGAGAAAATGGAAGAAGCATCTGAAAATCCAGAAGTTGTTTTCCAACCTATGATGTGCCAACATTGTAATAATGCACCTTGTGAAACTGTATGCCCAGTTTTAGCAACTACACACAGTTCTGAAGGGCTTAACCAAATGACTTACAACCGTTGTATTGGTACTCGTTATTGTGCCAACAACTGCCCATATAAAGTGCGCCGTTTCAACTGGTTTAATTATACAAATGATGATAAATTCAAAGATGTGAACTACACAATGTTCACTGATTTGGGTAGAATGGTACTTAATCCTGATGTTACGGTACGTTCTCGTGGTGTAATGGAAAAATGTTCATTGTGTGTACAACGCATACAAGCAGGAAAATTGACTGCAAGAAAAGACAAACGTCTAGTAAAAGATGGAGATATCAAAACTGCTTGTCAGACTTCTTGCCCAACAGATGCCATTATTTTTGGTGATATGAACGACAAAGATAGTATGATTGCGAAAGTTTTGGAACTTTCAAAAGATGAGAAAACAGGTGATGTTGTTTTTGCAGAAGACCGTGCATTCCACGTATTGGAGGAAATCAGCGTAAAACCAAATGTTTCTTACTTGACGAAAATTAGAAATAAAGCGTAATAATTGTGAATGTTGTATTGAAGTCCTGCGGACTTAGATATTTATAGAAAATAGATTTTTTATTTTTCTATAAATATGCCGTTCCGCTGGAACTAATACATAAAATAATCAAAAGATAATAATCAACAACAACAAATATAGTATGCAAGTTACATCACCCATTAGAGAGCCTCTTGTACTCAACAAGATGACAATGCACAACATCACTAATGATGTTTGTAAGCAAGTGGAAGGAAAGCCGACAATGCCCTGGCTTATCTGTTTTGGTATCTCACTTGTATTATTAGGTTTAGGCACTATTTCAGTTGCTTCAACTTGGTGGTACGGGATAGGTACTTGGGGGCTAAATAAAACTGTTGGTTGGGCTTGGGACATCACCAACTTCGTGTGGTGGGTTGGTATTGGTCACGCAGGAACACTTATTTCTGCTATTTTGATGCTTTTCCGCCAAAAATGGAGAACATCTATCAACAGAGCTGCAGAAGCAATGACAATTTTTGCTGTATTGTGTGCAGGTTCATTCATTTTATTTCATATGGGTCGCCCTTGGGTAGCACATTGGGCATTACCTTTGCCAAATACTTATGGCTCACTTTGGGTAAATTTCAACTCTCCACTTGTTTGGGACGTGTTTGCAATTTCTACTTATTTGACTGTTTCGTCTGTATTTTGGTATGTAGGTCTTATCCCTGATTTGGCAACTATTCGTGATAGAGCAAAAGTTTCTTTGACTGATAACCCACTTTTAGCAACTGATACCAAAGAAGAAAGAAAAGCTAAACAAGAAAAACGCCGCCCAATAGGTGCATTTATGTACTCAATTATGGCTTTTGGCTGGGAAGGTGGCGCAAAAGTTTGGGCAAGATATGAATATGTTTCTTTGATTTTGGCTGGACTTTCCACACCGCTTGTACTTTCTGTGCATACAATTGTATCAATGGACTTTGCAACATCTGTAATTCCTGGTTGGCACACGACTATTTTCCCTCCTTATTTCGTAGCAGGAGCTATTTTTTCTGGTTTTGCAATGGTACTTACGTTGATGCTAATTACTCGTGTTGTATTTAAACTAGAAAATTATATCACATTAGAACACATAGAACTTATGAATAAAATCATCACGCTTACGGGTAGTATTGTGGGTGTGGCGTACATTACGGAGTTTTTTATTGCTTGGTATTCAGGCGTAGAATATGAAAGTTATGCTTTTATCAATAGAGCTTTTGGTCCTTATTGGTGGGCTTATGCCGCTATGATGCTTTGTAACGTGGTTTCTCCTCAACTTTTCTGGTCAAGAACTATCCGTAGAAACCTTGTAGCAACATTCGTATTATCAATTATTGTAAATATTGGTATGTGGTTTGAGCGTTTCGTAATTATCGTAACTTCTTTGCACAGAGATTACTTGCCATCAAGTTGGATTTATTTCCGCCCAACTATTTATGATGTGGGTGATTATTTGTTTACTTTTGGCTTATTCTTCACATTATTTTTCTTATTTGCTAAATTCTTGCCTGTAATCAATATGGCGGAAGTAAAAGCAGCCCTTAATTCTTCTGATGAAGCGGCACGTGAAAGAGGTGTTATTGCACTTTCTAAAAAAGCTGGTGGTGAAGGTGTGAAAATAGCAGCAGTTCATAATCCTGATAAAGATTAAATTTTAAGCCTAGTCGTTGTATTGAAGTCAGGTGTTTCCACCTGACTTCAATGAGCGCAATAAATTAGGATTTTAAAGCGCATTTGTTGTCAGTTGAAAACACCTGACAACACAAAAATCAAATTCGTACAAAAGCCTGAAAGGCTTTAACAATCATAACCCCACGTAAAACGTGGGGAACGACAAACAAAAAATTCTCTACCAAAATGAGCAACAATAAACTAATAAAAGAGTCTAGCAGATACGTAATTGGTGTTTATGACCACGAAAACGCTATACTTAATGCCGTACAAAGAGTACAAGAAGACGGTTTGAGAGTACACGAAGTATTTTCTCCGCACCCAATTCACCATTTGGACGTTTATATTGGTCACCCACGTACACGCATACCTATTGCGGCTTTTTGCTTTGCAACGCTTGGCTTTTCATTGGCAATCTTAATGATTACCTTTATGCTGGGCATAGATTGGCCTATGATTATTGGGGGTAAAAACTATGTTTCTATTCCTACAATGGTGCCTGTTACCTTTGAAGCAACCGTACTTATTGCCGCTTTGGGAATGGTTGCTACTTTTTTCATCTCTAATAATATGGGACCTGGAAAAGAAGAATTTTCTTTTGACAGACGTTCTACTGATGACAAATATGTTTTAGTTGTTGATATGGATAAAAATGAAGGAAAATCTCAAGAGGAAATTTCTCAAATTCTATTAAAATATGGTGCAGAAGCTAGCCCTAAAATGGTAGAAAAAGCAGCGTAGTTTTAAAGTACGAACTTTTGAAGTATGCAATGTGAGTGATGTTGTATTGAAAAAATAAATTTAAAAATAGTGGAAATGATAAGCCAACTCAAAGATGTAATTAAAAAAGCATATCTTGCTTTTAATGAACGAAATATTGATAATGCGCTATCAACAATGCAAACAGATGTGCAATGGTCAAAGGCTTGGGAAGGTGGTTATATAAGCGGACACAAGGAAATTAAGCTATATTGGACTAGACAATGGACTGAAATAAATCCAAGTGTTGAGCCAGTCGGTTTTATTGAGCGAGAAAATGGAAGTTTAGAGGTTAAAGTTCATCAAAATGTGAAAGATCTGCAAGGTAATTTAGTATTTGATGGGACAGTAAAGCATATTTACACATTTCAAAACGGACTAATAAAAACTATGGACATTGAATTAGATGAAAATAATTAGGTGTTCACAATATAATAACTTGATAATCAATAGAAAATAAGTAAGTTAGTGATTTGCATTCATAATTTACAATTCACAATTATTAAAATAATGAAAATAAAAAATATTTTATCTGCCTCTTTACTTTTTGGAGCTAGTTTGAGCCTTGTGTCTTGTGGACAAAATCCTAATGACCCAGGTACAGAATTTGCGCCAAATATGTACACATCTATTGCTTATGACCCACTTAGTCAGGTTACAGTAGATGACTCTCTCAACAAAATCAACCCATACCAAATGAATATGCGTGAGCCTGTTGCTGGTACGGTTTCTCGCCGCAATTATGCTACTTCTTTTGTAGATGATGACGGTTCTAAAACTGATTTGGGCTTAATGGTTTATAATACACATAAAGATAGTATTTTAAAAGAGGAAAAAACACTTATAAATCCGCTTCCTCTTAATAAAAAATCTATTGCAGAAGGTAAAATTATTTATGAACGTCTTTGTAGTCCTTGCCACGGTGCGGAAGGTAAAGGTAATGGAAAAGTAGGCGTAAAATATCAAGGTGTGGCTAATTTGACTGGTGGAGCTATTGCAAAAGCAAATAGCGCACATATTTGGCACGTTATTACACACGGAAAAGGTCGTATGTGGTCGCACGCCTCACAACTTAATCCTTTGGAGCGTTGGCAAGTGGCAAACTATGTTCACGTACTGCAAGGACAAGTTGATGAAACTGGAAAAAGCCTTCTTGTAGTAGAAGAAAAGAAAGATTCTACTGCAAAAACACCTACTGCAACTGTTGCAGCGAAAAAATAAGTGTAGTGGTTTAGTTGATATTTATGTAGAGATAAGGCAATGCCTTATCTAACGACAAACAATAAGCATTACATTGTGACGAAAATACAAATCATTCAGATAAGGCAATGCCTTATCTCTACAAAGTACCAAAAAATTACTCATTAAATATCTTTAAAAATTTATAAATATATTCTAATATGGCTCACGAACACGTAGAATACGACCTCAACGAAAAGTATGTATTTCCTGCAGAACTTAGGAAAAAACTCGTAATGGGAATAGGGATAGGACTTGTGCTTTTTATCATTGGCGCAGTTATTTTCTCTTTGAAAGATTTTAATGCACATCACGAGGCGGCAGGTGTTGCACACGAGGGCGCAAAACACGCTGAAAAGGCAGCAGAAGGGCATCACGGCTTTAACTGGATTTCTAGAGTTTGGGCAAACCTTTGGGTAAATAGTCTTTTATTTACAGGTATTGCTGTGGCTGGTGTTTTCTTTATTGCGGTGCAATATATGGCAAAAGCGGGCTGGTCTTCTTTGATACTAAGAATTCCTATGGCATTTGGTAAATTTTTGCCTATTACGGGACTTGTGATGTTGGTTGTTTTCCTTGCATCATATTTTTCGCATACAAGTATGTTCCACTGGACACACGCTGATATATACGACAAAGCAGGCAAAACTTATGATAGTATCATTGATGGCAAAGCAGGAATGTTCTTTTGGCCTCTTGATAAAGGTACTTTCCCTCTGTTTTGGGTGATACGTTTCTTTGCTTATTTTGCTGGCTGGTATTTGTTATATGAAAAATTGCGTGCTAATTCTTTGGCAGAAGATAGCGTTACGGACAGACTTGCAGCCGTAAATTATGATAAAAATACAGTTGTTGCGGCTACATTCCTTGTTTTCTTTGGTGTTACGTCTTCTACATCTGCGTGGGATTGGGTAATGAGCATTGATACACACTGGTTTAGCACAATGTTTGGCTGGTATATGTTGGCTAGTTGGTTGGTTACTGGTTTTTCTGTAATTACTTTGACTATTATTCTTTTGAAAGAACAAGGTTATCTTAAAATGGTAAATGAAAACCATTTACACGACTTAGGTAAATTTATGTTTGGATTGAGTATCTTCTGGACTTATGTTTGGTTTTCTCAATTTTTACTTATTTATTATGCTAATATTTCAGAGGAAACAATTTACTTCAAAGAGCGTTTAGAAGGTTTTGACGGTGTTTATGCGCCAATGCTTCCAATGAATTTAGTAATTAACTTTTTGTTTCCTTTGTTATTTTTGATGACAAGAGATGCAAAACGCAAAGAAATTTTCTTAAAAGTGGCTGCTTTTGGTATTATTATTGGTCACTATTTGGATTTTTTCGTAATGGTAATGCCAGGAACAGTTGGAGAACACGGTGGTTTTGGACTTATGGAAATTGGTTGTATTATGATGTTTGCCTGTGGATTTGTATATGTAGTGGCAAATACACTTTCAAAAGCACCACTTATTCCAAAAAATCACCCAATGATAGAGGAAAGTTTGGCACATAATATCTAATAAAAAAGGTACGAAATACGAAGTACGAAAAATGACGTTTAATTAGAAATAAAAAACCTATAAAATCAAGTGTTACACTTAATTTTATAGGTTTTTTGTTTCTACAATAACTTAATAATCAATATTTTATGTTCATATTTTGCACTTCGTATTTTGTACTTTTTTCAAATAACTTGCTTTTAATGATGTTTTTTGTATTTTTGTAAAACAATTCTTAAAAAATAATCCTAATGACACTCAAAGAACAAATCAACGAAGACATCAAAACGGCTATGAAAGCCCAAGAAAAGAGTACATTAACCGCTTTGCGTGAGATAAAATCACTTATTTTATTAGAAGAAACCAAAGGTGGTGCAACAGAAAATATCACTCCTGCCAACGAAATAGCCTTGCTTACAAAAGCACTCAAACAACGCAAAGAGTCTTTTGATATGTTTAAAAATGGCGGCAGAGAAGAGCAAGCAGCAGAGCAACTTGCCGTTATTCACGTCATTGAAAAATACTTGCCAAAACAACTTTCGGCAGAAGATGCAGAAGCAAAAATTAAAGCTATTATTGCTGAAAATAACGCAACAATCAAGGAAATGGGTAAAATTATTGGACTTGCCAACAAAGAAATGGCAGGGCAATTTGAGGGAAAACTTATCTCTGAAATGGTAAAGAAATTGTTAAGCTAGTTTGAGTTAATATTCTTAATAAACTGAATAGTAGTGTTTTGTATTCGTTCAAAATTCACAATTCACAATTCATAATTAAAGAAGATGAATACAATTGATATTTTTATTTTGTTGCCTTTGCTTTGGGGCGCACACAAAGGCTACCAAACAGGGGCAGTAATGACCCTTATTTCTACTATTTCGTTCTTTTTGGCTATAGTGTTGGGATTCAAATTCTTTCATTTTACGCTACAACTTATTGCGCCACATACAGACCTAAAAAATAGTGCAATGCCTTACGTGGCATTTATTATTACTTTTGTGGTGATTTGGTTTGTTATCAATAAACTTGGCAACTACCTCAAAGGCGTGCTGGATAGTACGGTTTTGGGTAGTTTTGACAACCTTATTGGCGCAACTTTTGGTGTGTTGAAGTTTGCTTTTTTTGTGAGTATTTTCTTGTGGTTGTTTAATAGTCTAAAAACTTTTGACAACACACTCCTAAAAGGAAGTTTGCTTTTTCCTGTCGTTGAGCCTATTGCTCCTTATTTGGTCAGCAATGCCTCCAAAGTGATGCTTTTGGGACAAGATATTATTGAAGACACCAAAAAAATTATTAACCAAGATAAAAATACCCCTCAAAATCAGCCAAATAAGAATAATAATCAGCAAAGAAATCAGCGTAATAATCCACAGTAATTTACCTAAAAAGCTATCAATACAACTAATTCAGTATCTTCTTCACATAAATTTTCTGCTAGACGCAAGTAATCTCGCCAGTTAAATTTCATATATCCTACCCAATATATTAAGTGTAAAAAATTGATTTATAGCTGGTTGCCTAATTATTTCTATAAATGAAGGGTCGTGGAACATACGTCTTTGCACTTCAAGAGCTGTTTTCATTGAAATTTGCGTTTGTGCTTTTAAGACAAGTGAGGTGTGATATTCTTCCACGTCAGTATTGATTGACTCCTCAAAAACAATATCTGGATAATACTGTGTAATAATTTCTTTGATTTTAGGCAATGCAGCCACTAAAGATGGGTGTTTTTGTAGAAAATCCTCTAATTCATTTTCTACAATGGTCAAGTTATCTTCTATTTCTTTCATTTTTTTGTGATTTATTTTTGATAAAACAAGTCTGATAGTCCAACAAGTTCCATTTTAAGATTTTTGTTTTTTGGTTTCTGTCGCAAAGGTCAAAAAACTGTTTAGAATGACCTCACAATCTTTGTTTTTTACTTGAAAATCAGCTATTTGACTTGCCTGCAAATCTGTATCAATACAACTTATTTTTTGCAGTTTTGGCAAGCTTTCTAATATTTCCAAGCTATCTATTTTTGTATAATTAAAGTTAATTTCTTGGATTTTTTTGAGTTTTTTAATAGGTAAAAAATCTAAAATACAAGTATTCATACAATTAAGTTTCTCTAGTGCCACAAGTTTCTCTAACGGCTTTAAGTCAATAACAGCTAGATTATTACTACAATTTATTTCTTTTAGTTTAAAAATTTGTTCTATGTCATTGATAGAAGGTTCATAAGGTAAATATGTATTAAAAAGCATAAAATCCGCTTTATTGTCTTCTAATTTTTTATACCATTGTAACAATTTCTTACTAAATTTACTATCTTTAATCAAATCAGAAACTTTACTTCTTAATCTATGTTCCTGACAATGACTAATAACATTATGAACACCTTGTAAAATTTCTGCTTCATAAGGATTATATCTTAAATCAAGATGATTTCTGAAAATTTGTTGCCAAACAAAACTTAATTCTGTCCACCAATTTTCTGTACTTACTTCTTTATTACTTAATATTTGAACTAATTTCTTTTCTTGTTCTAAGCGTTTTACTACTTTCTCTATTGCTAAAATAGCTTTTTTGACAGGTAAAGTAAAAAACTCTCTATTAGGATTGATACGAAAATTATTAAGAATTTGATGAACCTCTTTCTCTAACAAATCACAATTTGTTGTTTCATTTTCATAAATAACACAAAATTCTACTGCTTGCCCTTTTCTATAAATCTCTCTTGCTCTCTTTTCTGATGTCTTGGTGGTTTTTCCAATTTTTAACCATTCTGGGAAAAATGGGTTTAGCATTACATATACAAAGCCTTGCATTATTTTTTAGATTTTATTGAATGATAAAGATACTTTCAAATATACGAAAAAATCCTATCAATATTT
Source organism: bacterium (assembly GCA_025362415.1). Lineage (GTDB taxonomy): Bacteria > Bacteroidota > Bacteroidia > Cytophagales > Thermonemataceae > JANYGM01. Next base: position 11,127 of record JANYGM010000204.1, on the reverse strand, counting down.
TTAATATTGATAGGATTTTTGTAAGAATTTAAAGAATACTAATTAGCACTTGCTGTAGAAGTTGTTTCTTCTTTTTGTGTATATTCTTCCAATGGAATGCAGCTACACATCAAATTTCTATCTCCATAAGCACTATCAATGCGACTAACTGCTGGCCAAAATTTAGCATTTTTCACATAAGGCAATGGATAAACCGCCTTCTCACGAGAATACGGATACTCCCAAGTGCTAGAAAGTGCCACCACAGCCGTATGAGGGGCATTTTTTAAGACATTATTATCTTGTGGATATTTACCGTTTTCTATTTCTCTTATTTCCTCACGCACCGCAATCATAGCATCACAAAAACGGTCTAATTCATCTTTACTTTCACTTTCTGTTGGCTCAATCATCAGCGTTCCTGCTACAGGAAACGACAATGTAGGGGCGTGAAAACCATAATCCATCAGTCTTTTTGCCAAATCTTCTGCCTCAACACCAAATTTTTTGAAATCTCTACAATCCAAAATCATCTCGTGTGCAGCACGCCCCTGTGAGCCTGTATAAAGCACATCAAAATGACCATCTAAGCGTTCTTTGATATAATTTGCATTCAAAATAGCCATTTGAGTAGCACGAGTCAAACCATCTCCACCCATCATTGCAATATAAGCATAAGAAATAGCCAAAATACTTGCACTTCCGTAAGGTGCAGCAGAAACTGCGCCCATATTATTTTTATTGATTTCCACAACTACGTGGCTTGCCAAAAACGGCTCTAAATGTGCTTTCACGCAAATAGGACCCATTCCAGGACCTCCGCCACCGTGAGGAATACAGAAAGTTTTATGCAAATTCAAATGGCAAACATCAGCCCCAATATTTGCAGGAGAAGTCAGCCCAACTTGCGCATTCATATTAGCACCGTCCATATAAACTTGTCCACCATTTTCGTGAATAAGTGCGCAAATTTCTTGTATAGCTTCCTCAAAAACCCCGTGAGTAGATGGATAAGTAACCATTAGACAAGAAAGATTATCTTTGTGTTGCAATACTTTTTCTTTCAAATCTACCAAATCAATGTTACCTTTTTCGTCTGTTTTCGTCACGACAACAGTCATTCCAGCCATTACTGCAGACGCAGGATTAGTGCCGTGAGCAGACGCAGGAATAAGGGCAATATTTCTGTGTGTATCACCGTTTTTGAGGTGATAACCACGAATAGCCATAAGTCCCGCATATTCACCTTGTGCGCCAGAATTTGGTTGTAAAGAAACAGCATCAAAACCAGTAATTTCTTTCAACCATTCTGTTAGGTTTTGACACATTTCCATGTAGCCTTGCGCCTGATTAAGAGGCACAAATGGGTGAATTGCGCCCATTTCTTTCCAAGTAACAGGTATCATTTCTGCAGTTGCATTGAGTTTCATTGTGCAACTTCCCAAAGAAATCATAGAATGAACTAATGATAAATCTTTGTTTTCCAAATACTTCATATAACGCAACATTTCGTGTTCTATATGGTATTTACTAAAAACTGGGTGCGTCATATACGCTGATTTTCTTAGCAAATTTTCTGGAAGATTAAGCGAAATTTCGTTTGCCAAATCACTTATTTTAAAAGAAATTTCTTTATTTTCAGCCGTTGAAAGCACATTTATAATTTTCTCTACGTCTTCTACTGTTGTCGTTTCATCAAGAGAAATTCCAATAAAATTACCATTATTGCTATCCTCAAACATACGGAAATTCATTTCGTGTTTTTCTGCAATTTCTTTCACTTTTGATTTGTCAGCAACCGCTATTTTGAGTGTATCAAAATGGTTTTGCGTTTCAATAACAAAATTCAGTTTTTGTAAAGATTGTTTTAGCAGGTTTGTAAGCCCAAAAACACGTTCTCCAATAGCTCTAAGCCCTTTTGCACCGTGATAAACGCCATACATTCCAGCCATTACAGAAAGTAAAACCTGTGCAGTACAAATGTTTGAAGTAGCTTTTTCTCTACGAATATGTTGCTCACGAGTTTGCAAAGCCATTCTATAGGCTTTATTTCCCTTTGCATCAAGCGACACGCCTATAATACGTCCAGGAATATGTCTTTTAAATTCATCTTTTGTAGCAAAAAATGCAGCGTGAGGACCACCATAACCCATAGGCACTCCCATACGTTGCGAGCTACCCACGACCACATCTGCGCCCATCTCACCAGGAGGTGTAAGCAACGTAAGTGCCAGTAAATCAGCCGCAACCGCTACAAAAACGCCCAATTCTTTGGCAGTTGCAATTAGTGCAGAATAATCAAAAACTTCACCATTTCCTGCAGGATATTGCAACATAATTCCATAAATATTGGTATCAGTAAGGTCTATTTTGGTATGGTTGCCAACCAAAATATTGATGCCAATAGGCGTTCCACGAGTTTTTAGCAAATCAATAGTTTGTGGAAAACAAAGTTCTGATACAAAAAAAGTATTCGCATTTTTGCGTTCTCCTTTGCGTTGAGCGTGTAGCATTGTCATAGCTTCTGCTGCTGCTGTTCCTTCATCTAAAAGAGAGGCATTAGCAATTTCCATTCCTGTAAGGTCAATTACCATTGTTTGGTAGTTGATAAGTGCTTCTAGTCGTCCTTGCGCAATTTCTGCCTGATAAGGAGTGTAAGCAGTGTACCAAGCAGGGTTTTCTAGGATATTTCTTAGGATTACGTTGGGCGTAAAGTTGTCGTAATAGCCCATTCCTATATAAGATTTGAAAACTTTATTTTTCTGTGCAATTTTCTTAAAAGAGGCTAAAAATTCTTGTTCTGTTTGTGCCTGTGGCAGGTTTAGCGGTTTTTTGAGCTGAATAGACTTAGGGATAGTTTGGTCTATAAGTTGCGAAAGAGAAGTTGCCTTAATAAAATCAAGCATTGCTTGCGTTTGAGCGACATTAGAGCCGTTGTGGCGTTGCTCAAACTTTTCAAAATTGCGGAGATTAAGTTTCATTTATAAGAAGATATTTATTGTCAAAATTATTTGAATTTAATACACAAATTTAATCAATTTTGTTTTAAAATGCAAGAAATCAATAAATGAAAAATTATTGTTAAAAATATCCAATGCAATAACACATAAATATCAATTATTTATACTGTAAACGGGAAGCATCTCGGAAAAATGAATTTTGTATTAGAGCCAGTCCGCTGGACTTCAATACATTTTCCGAAATTCTTCCCGTTTGCAGTGTATTTTACTACATAGACACAGAGAAGACATAGAAATACAGAAAATATTAAAAAAGCCTTTCAAGCACAATGTTTGGAAGGCTGTTTTAATATTTTTTTAAAGAAAATTTGGTTTAGATATTTTTAAGTATTACTTTTATGCTTACAAATTTTTAATCTTCATTTTAACTTAAATTTCATTTCACAATGACAAAATTATCCAGAATTTTTATGTTTCTCGTCTGTCTATTGACGAGTGGTACATGGGTCACGCAGGCGTATGGGCAAGCTATTTTGCCAAATATTGCGCCAGTTGCTAATGGCGGAACCACAGGAGTACGTGCCCCAGCTGCTACTGCAGCAAATCCAGCAATGAGAGCTATCACTATTGCTTTGGGGAGTGAACTTACACCACTACTTGGGGCAGCCAACTCAATTCAAACTTTTGGTTTTTCTCCATCTACAGCACCAACAGGAGCAGTTGCAGGTACTGTAAACATCTACATGTCTAATACAACAGACGTTGCTAATACAAAAGGATTTGATTGGACTGTAGGAACAACGGGAATGACTCAAGTTTGTACCAACTGTACTTTTACTGTAGCTAGTGGAGCAACTAGTTATGATATTACACTTGGTACGCCATTTGCCTATACAGGTCAAGGAGTTTATATTGCGTATGATTTTACTATTACAACTTTTTCTCCAACAGCAATAGCATATTTAGCAAATGCTGGCGCAACGGGTTATGCGGGTACAGCAAGTTATCAAGGAGCTGCTCCAGCATCAAATACGCTTGGTACTGCATACAGTGCTTTTCGTCCAGAAATGCGTTTTGGTATTCTTAATCCGTTTACTGCGGATAAAGTAGTAACAAAAATCATTTCACCAGGTAAGATGCCAATAGGTAGTCCTTCTGCTTTCAATGCTATCAAAGCAACTGTATTGAATAGAGGTTCTCAAAATCTCGCAGCACCTTTCAACGTAGTACTTACTATTTCAGGTGCAAATACATTTACAAACACACAAACAATTCCTAGCCTTGTAGCAGGAGCTAGTATTGATGTTTCTTTTGCAGGTTTCACACCAACAGTAGCAGGTACTAATACAGTAACGGTAACAGTAACAGAGCCTACTGCCGCACCTCCTACTACAGTACCTAACCCTGCTTCTAATAATAGCTTAAGTCTAGCATTAGAGACTACTTGTGGTACTTTCAGTTATGCAAATAATGTTGCACCACAAACTGGTAGTGGTATTGGTTTTGGTGTTGGTGGAGGGGTATTGCTTAATAAATTTAAGCAAACAGCTACGAGTAGTGTGATTGTTAATGATGTGAGAGTAACTATCTCTGATAATGCGGCAACGGTAGGTAAAATAATCAATGGTATTGTGGTAGATGCTGCTGGCGCAGTATTATTTCAATCAGCAGATTACACAGTTTTAGCCACTGATTTGGGTACAGCAAAAAGCTTTCCTATTGCCACCCCCATTCAAATACCAACAGGTGCAGTATTTTTTGCAGGTCTAGTACAAACTGCAAATGCTACAGCATACAGCCCACTTGCTTCTCAGAATATTGCTTCACCTGCAGGTTTTGTACCTGCACAAGGAAACATTGCTCAAGTAGAAACAGATGTGTTGTTTGGTAGTGCACTACCATCTGCAGGTATGGTTACACCAACACTTCAAACGCTTAATACAAGGCTAATGATAGATGTTGGTACAACTAATATCAAGTTTACTAATACAGTTGCAGGAGTTGCTACAGCAGGAACGCCTTACACCCTTAATGCAGGTGCTGTAGCTACTTCAGGTACAATAACATATTCTGTAAGCCCTGCCTTACCTGGTGGTCTCTCAATTAACACTTCCACTGGTCTTATCTCGGGTACACCAACCGTAGGAGTAGCTGTACCAGCAACAAATTATACAGTAACAGCTACTACTCCTGGTGCATGTAGTGCTACACAAATTTACAATTTCCCAGTAACAACTACACCTTGTACGGCAGTAACGGTTACTAGTTTGCCTTCACCTCCTGTAGGTGGATTCGTTTTCACAAGTGGATCACCTATTACTCCTATTACTTTGGGTGCTAGTGGTGGCGTTACAGGAACGCCAACTTATGCTTATGCAGTTACGGCTGGTGTTTTGCCTGCTGGTCTTACACTTGTTGCTGGCGTTATCTCTGGTACACCATTAGCATCAGGAGTTGGTACTGGTTCATTCACAATTACCGCTACTTCTACACCTGGTAGTTGCACAGGAACAGCTGTTTATAACTTTACAGTAAATCTTGGTTGCACACCTGTAGTGGTTACACCTGCATCTGGCGCACTAAATTATGTAAGTGGAACAGCTATTGCTCCTATTACTGTAAGTGCTACTGGTGGAGCTACGGGAGTTACTTATGCTTATGCTATTACATCTGGTGCTTTGCCTGCTGGTCTTACGTTTGTACCTGCTACAGGAATTATCTCTGGTACACCAACTGTTGCTGCAATAGGTACAGGTTCATTCACGATTACAGCTACAGCTACGCTTACTGCTCCAGCACTTACTTGTACAGGAACGGCTACTTATACATTTACAGTATTTCCAGCTTGTACTCCAGTAGTTGTCACTCCTTTGCTTAGTGCATTAAATTTCGTAACAGGAGTGCCTATTACTCCAGTTACTTTGGGTGCTAGTGGTGGTGCTACAGGTGTTACTTATGCTTACACTATTTTAACTGGTCCAAGTGCGCCAGGTGCATTACCTGCAGGTCTTACACTTGTGGGTGCTACTGGGGTTATCTCAGGAACACCAACAGGTGCAGTAGGAACTTCTGGTTCATTTACAGTAGTAGCTACAACTACACCACCTCGTAACTGTACAGGAACAGCTACTTATACGTATGCAATAAAATCTGATTGTGCGGTTGTCTTGGCGGCTACTGGTCTTCCAGAAGGTATTGTAGGAACACCTTATACACATACTTTGGTGGCTACTGGTGGTGTTGGTGCAACTTATGAATTTACTACACCTACAACTTTACCTGCTGGTCTTACTTTGAATACTGCTACGGGCGTAATTTCAGGAACTCCTACAGCACCTGCTAGCATTACATTTTTAGTAACTGCAAAATCTCCTACGCCTAGTACTTGCTTTGCAACGACTGGTTACGGCTTAAATGTTAGACTAAACTCTGTTACAGCTATTGATAATTCTTTGGCTAATTTGGTGAAAGTTTCTCCAAATCCAAGTAAAGGTGATTTCAATGTTGATTTTAGCACTATCAATATGGCTAAATCTTCTATACGTGTTTATGATGCACAAGGTAAAGTTGTATTTGCTTCTGAAAATAACAGTAATTTGATGACTATCTCTTTGGATAAATTTGCTAATGGCATTTATTTGATGGAAGTAGAAACTTCAAAAGGCAGAGTCTTGAAAAGATTAGCTAAACAATAAAAAAAATGCCTTGTCAGCAAAAGTGACACATTTACAAAAGACTGATTACCTTCTGTAAATGTAGATTAGGATACAAAAAACACCTTCTAAACTTAATGTTTGGAAGGTGTTTTTTATTTATTTAATATTAAATATTAAAATATCAGCATTAGATATTACTGTTGATTCTTTGATAATGATTATAGATAAGGCAAAATCCCATTCAAACATAATGTTTAAATGGGATTTTGTCTTATTATTCTGATGATTATCCTACTATTTTCATACTCAAATCTTTGGTATTGACGTTATTATAATTGCCAGAACTCATCAAAAGTAGGTTTTTGTTTGTCCAATTTTGAGCAAGTAAATATTCTTTTAGTTTTTCACTATCATCAAAAATAACCAAATTAGTATCATTAAAGCCGTTTTTGATGTCTTCAAAAGAAATACTTTCAAGGTTTTTGTGCGCTACTGTTTGTGGATTAAAATAGACAACCGCCACATCAGCAGCAGCAAAACTATCTTTGTATTGACGCAAAAACTCCTTATTAAGACTACTAAACGTATGAAGTTCCATACAAGCGACTAGCTTTCTTTCAGGAAATTGTTTTTTTACGGCACGTGTAGTAGCTTTTAGCTTAGATGGTGCGTGAGCAAAATCTTTATAAACATTCGTTTGAGCATTTTGCGCTAAAAGTTCTAGTCTATTAGCAGCACCTTTGAAGGTAGAAATAGCATTATAAAACTCCATTTCAGTAACATTAAGACGCATACAAACAGATTTTGCACCTGCAAGATTTTTGAGATTATGTTCTCCAAAAACTTCAATATAAACTTGTCCTTTTGAGGTTTCCAAAAAAGTTTTCCCGTTGATAATTTTGTGTGGGTGTGTGCTGTAAGGCACTTGTAAGACATCTTCACGCTCTCTTTGGCAAATAATATGCGCCAAATGGTCGTCATCATTAAAGACTAATGCACCACCTTTTGGTGTGGCATCAGCTAGTTTGTCAAACTGACGAACATAGTCGTTTTCTGTTGGATAAGCATTGATATGATCCCAAGCAATGCCACTAATGAGGGCTAAGTGATGTTTGTAATACAAAAATTTAGGTTTTGGTGCAAGGGGAGAAGCAGGATATTCATCTCCTTCTAAGATAATCATAGCGGCATCATCTGAAAGTTTTACCATTACATCAAATCCTTCCACTTGTGCGCCTACCATAAAATCAAATTTACGGTTATTGTACTTCAAAACGTGCATAATCATAGCCGTAATAGTCGTTTTCCCGTGACTTCCGCCTATTACTACTCGTTGTTTATCAATAGATTGCGCATAAATATATTCTGGATAAGAATATACTGGGATTTCTAGTTCACGAGCTTTTACTATCTCTGGGTTGTCTTTACGTGCGTGCATACCTACAATAATGGCATCATAGGATTTGTCTATTTTGTCAGGAAACCAGCCCATTTCAGCAGGCAAGAGGTTTGCATTGGCTAAACGAGTGCGTGAAGGCTCAAAAATCTCATCATCTGAACCAGTTACTTGATGCCCTTTTTGAGCAAGTGCAAGAGCGAGATTGTGCATAGCACTACCGCCAATAGCTATAAAATGTACTTTTTCTGACATTAAGAAGATAAGTAATTGTGAATTATTAATTGTGAACTAGCAATTGCTAGTGTAAATAAATACAAAACTTTGATAATCAAATAATTATGTATTTTTTGGTCAAATAAGAACATAAACTAATTTGAACAACTTACTTAAACTTCAAAATTAGCATTTTATCATAAAAAAACAAGAAAATAGTAGATAATAATATTTTTTTCGTAAAAAAACCGCAATTATATAGATATTACAAGAATTATCTTTACTTTTGTATCAATGTTTTAGCCATCATAACAACAAAAATAATTATTTTATGGGAAGAAGAAGAAAAGATTTTATAGGACCTATTCCACAAAAGGTAGCAAAAAAAGAAACACCTTTAGAAAGTATAGAATTTCCTATACAAAAGCAGTTTTTGAACGCAATAAAGACTAATGCCAGCATTGAGGGTACATTTGATATGGTAGCTGTGATGGCAGAGCTTTTTGGCGTTAGTAATGATAGTGCGTACAGACGCATAAGAGGGGTTTCTGCGCTTAGCCTTGATGAAGCAGTGCTTTTGAGCAAGCATTATGAGGTACCACTTACTTCCTTATTGCCTACACAAGAAGAGAATACAGTATTTAATTATAAAGTGCTTAACTCAATGGCAACTTTTAAAAAATATTTGGAAGGTTTGCTTAAAATACTTGATAAAGTAAGCAAAGAAGATGGGCAACTTATGTATGCTGCTGATGACGTACCTCTTTTTTATCACTTCAAACACAAAGAACACGCTGCTTTTAAGATGTTTGCTTGGCTACGTACTGTATTACAACTTCCTGAATTTGATGATGTTAGCTTTGATATAAGTCTTATTCCTGCGGATTTGTTAGAATTAGGAGAAGAACTTCATAATACTTACACAAAAGTAAATTCTACTGAAATATGGACACCACGCTCTGCTGATGCCACTTTGACACAAATCAATAGGTATTGGCAAATGGGACTTCTTAAAGACAAGCAGCAAACTGCACGAATTGTGTCTGAATTTGCAGATGTGCTACTAGATATTCAAAAAATGACTTACAGAGGGCAAAAAGGTACTGGTGCTACTTACAAATTGTACCAAAGCAATGACCCAGTTGGCACGAATTATGTGTTTGCAAAAGCGAAAGAACAACAATATTGTTATATTCGTGTACAATCATTCAATACTATTGTTACACAAGGTGAAGTATTTTGTAAAGATGCAGAAGAATTTTTGCGTTCTCATTTGGATACTTCTATGTTTATTACTGGCAGTAATGAGGGCGCAAGGCTTACATTTTTTAATAATCTTCTGATGAAATTAGAAAATACTATCACAAATATTAGAGAAGATGACAGATGGGGCAAGCAAATTGCACATAGAGAACCATTTTTTGTTGAAACATATACAGAATAAGTAATTTTTAATTATGAATTATGAATTATGAATTGTGAATGAATAGTTGCTGTAAAAGTTACGTTGCAAAATAGTGTCTTGTTGTTTGGTGAGGACACCAAACAATGTTATAACCCACGTTTGGTGTCCCCACCAAACGTTTTTCCCAAAAATTGCAACGAATAATTTACAGTAACAATGAATACAATTAGATAACGGCATTCCTTGTGAAGTCAGGTGTTTCCACCTGACTTTAAGAAATAGCTTTTAAGACTTTCAATTGAAGTTAGGTGGAAACACCTGACTTCACGAAATATTTAACAACTCAATTGAAGTCAGGTGGAAAACACTTGACTTCACCAATAATTTTCCAAATTCTTATGAATTTGGAAAATTTGTTTAGCTACATTTTGAAATTTATTATAAAATAATGATAGAAAAAACTATTTCTAGTGATATTTCTAAGCAAAACGCCCTTCAAACAGAATGGACAGAAATCATTGAACCAAAAAACAAGTGGTTAGATTTGCATTTGGGCGAGCTTTGGCGGTACAGAGATTTGATAATGCTTTTTGTTTGGCGTGATTTTGTATCTGTTTATAAACAGACTATTTTAGGACCACTTTGGCATATTATTCAACCAATACTTACAGCACTCACTTTTTATGTGATTTTTGGACGAATTGCGAACCTTTCCACAGACGGACAACCGCAATTTTTATTTTATATGTGTGGTGTTACTATTTGGAATTTTTTTGCTGCTGCCCTTACCAAAACGGCTAGTACATTCACGAGTAATGCCAGTATTTTTGGAAAAGTGTATTTCCCAAGAATGACTGTACCTGTGGCAAATGTAATTGCTACTTTTTTCTCATTTGGCATACAGTTCGTTTTGTTTTTGGGTTTTTATATTGGTTTTTGGATAGCAGGAGTAGTTTTGAAGCCTAATATTTATTTGTTGATGTTGCCTGTCTTGCTTTTGATTATGTCTATTTTGAGTTTAGCATTGGGCATTATTCTTTCTGCCTTGACAACCAAATACAGAGATTTTACGCATTTGGTGAGTTTTGGCGTACAACTTTTGATGTATGGTTCTGCGGTCATTTATCCACTTTCTATGTTAAGTGCAGAAACTCGTAACTGGTTGGTTTTTAATCCAATAGTGCCTATTATTGAGCTTTTCCGTTTTGCTTTTTTTGGTCAGGGAGCTTTTGAATGGTGGCATATTTTGTATAGTGGTGGTGTGAGTATATTATTGCTTATTTTTGGCTTGATGCTATTTCATAAAGTTGAAAAAACTTTTATGGATACAGTTTAAGTACGAGGTATGAACTACGAGGTACGAATATAAAATAATTGTTGCTGTAAAAGTTCCGTTGCAAATATATTGATTTTTATGTAACTTTACGAAAAAAACTCTTATGACAAAAATTAGAATAATCATAGAAAATGACTTAGGTGAGTCTATTGACCTAAAATCTTATGAATTAGGTACTG
>JANYGM010000196.1 GCA_025362415.1 bacterium | reverse complement strand
CCTTTCCAGAATATTGGAAAGGCTTTTTTTGGTAAGATATTCAACTATAAATTTAAAATCCTTTTATTTTCTCTTCTACACGAGCAATGCCTTCCGCAGACACACCATAATCCAAAATAAAACGCTTCAATTCATCAAAATCAGCCATCATATTGTCTTGATTATTGTAAATTGCAGCAGCTTCTTTGTATTTTATGATAGCCTCATCATATTTTTGCGAACAAAGTTTGATGTGTCCTTGTAGCATAATATAAAACTCATCTTGCTCCAAATTAAGGGCATCTTGCGCAAATCTTTCGGCAAGTTCCAAATCTTTTGAGATAAAATACAAAATAGCAATTCTCCCTTTGTTCCATTCTGGCTCTGTTGAGCCTAATTGGTCTGCAATAAGATGATATTTCATTCCATTATCATAATCAGCTGTGCGGTAGTAGCAATAACCTAGCTTTCCTGCGTTCCAGCTATCAGTTGGCTGAATTTTGTAAGCTCTCAAATGAAAGTCCAAAGCACGCATATACTCTTTTTTCTTAATATAGCACCAGCCTGCATTTCTCAAATTCCAGCTATCATTGGGGTCAAGTGCATCAACTTTATGGTGATAATTAAGTGCCTCTTCATACTTTGAAAGCGCAGAATAACACCAACCAATATTTTTAGTATTCCAAAGGTCGTTAGGTTTGAGTGCTTCTGCTTTCAGATAAAACTCCAACGCTTTTTCTGTTTTCTTCTCCTCACGGTAGCAAAAGGCTATTTCTTCCATCAAAAGAAGGCTATCAGGATGATTGAAAACGGCTTTTAGAAGATATGCAAGTGCTTGCCCATATTGGTTATCCTTTTGATAGTATTTTCCTATCTCCAAAACAATCTCCAATTTGTTCATATCTTGCTCATACAAACGTAAAAGCGTATTGATGTCTTTGCTATCAGCAGCCGTATTTAGGGCTTTATTTTCGTTGATGTAGGACAAAAGAATATTTTTGATGTCTTCTAATTTCTTTTCAGAAACGCCATATTTGTAGATAAATGGCACACATTCTGCCCAGTCTTCCAAAAACAACGCTTCTGTTGGATACTCTAACGCACCACGTTTGTAGTAGTCCATTGCCCTGTTTTCGTCATTTTCAGACATTGCAATATGCCCCAAAGCCACCATACCACTATCAGAAGTATTGATATTAAGGCTTTTTTCTATCAAAATTTTTGCCTTTGGTGTGTTTCCTGTCAAGAAATAGCACCAACCCAACTTGCGCAATGTCCACGCATCATTAGGGCGCATAGTTTCACCTTGCTCCATAAAGCGGATAGCGTTTTCGTAGTCGCCTATTTGTGCGTAGCATTGCCCCAAATGGCTTACGTTCCACGCATCAGAAGGGTCATAAAGCATCACTTTTTGGTGATATTCTAAGCCTTTTGTAAAATTACGGACAGTTGGATGCGAATAACACCAGCCAATATTACCCAAATTCCAAGCATCAGAAGGGTTAAGTCCTTCTGCTACAAGAAGATACGGCAAAGCATCATTAGGAGAATCCTGTTTTGTGTAACACCAACCAAGATTACTAATATTCCAAGAATCTTGACTATTAAGTGCGTATGCTTTTTTGTGATAAACAATAGCATCAAGAAAATTTTCTAGTGAAGAGTAGCACCAGCCCACATTTGCAGTGTTCCAGTCGTCTGATGGGTCAAGTTTTTCTGCTCTCAAATGATATTCTAAGGCTTTTTGGAAGTTTTTTTGTTTGCCATAGCAATAACCAATTTTCCCCAAATTCCAAGGATTTTCTCTATCATAATCTTCAGCTCGCAAATGATATTTTAGAGCAGAATCATAGTTTTCTAGCTTGATGTAGCACCAACCAAGATTACGCAAGTTCCAAGCATCATAAGGCTCAATTTTATCCACTCTCAAATGGTAATCAACAGCATCTCTATAATTATTAAGAGAAGAAAGACACCAACCCAAGTTTTTCATCAGCCAAACATCATTAGGCGTGATGATTTCCATCTTTTTGTAATAAAGCAACGCATTATCCAAATCTCTAAGTTCTCTAAAACAAAAAGCTATTTGCTCCATTGCCGTTTCATTGCCTGCATTTAGGCTTTCTGCACGCTGATAATATTGGAGCGCATTTTGGAAATCACTCTGCGCTACGTATGCAGCACCCAAATCTAACAAAACATTGAGATTGTTAGGATTTTGGGCATAACGCTCAAGCAAATTATCTAATTCCATATAAGTAATTATAAATTTTTAATTGTGAATGATGAATAGAGTTTTAATAGCTTGATTATGAACAATTTATATTATAAATTCTTTCTTAACCACCCCCAACCCCTCCTTAGGAAGGAGGGGAGTTTTGTCCCCCTCCTTTTCAAGGAGGGGTTAGGGGTGGTTTTGATATTTATTTATGCTAAACATTTGATAATCAAGTAATAAAACTCTAATACAAAGCTCTGGAAAATTTCAATACTTCAAAATTAAAAAAAAACAACTAAAAAAGAAATTTATTTTAGCATTTTTTCAAAATCAAAATATTATAATCTCATTTCTAAGAATTTGATAAGCATTACTGCTAAAAATCCAAAAAAAAGATGTACCTTTGCAAAAATTTTTATACAGTAATACAAATGGCAAATATAGTTGCAATAGTAGGAAGACCAAATGTGGGCAAATCTACACTTTTTAATAGGCTAATAGAGTTCCGTAAGGCAATTATGGACAACGAAAGTGGCGTAACACGTGACCGCCACTATGGGCAGGCAGAATGGACAGACAAATTTTTTACAATAATTGATACAGGTGGCTACGTGGTTGGCTCTGATGATATTTTTGAGGAACAAATCCGCAGACAAGTGCAAATAGCCATACAAGAAGCAAGTGTTTTGCTTTTTATGGTTGATGCAGCCACAGGACTTCACCCTCTTGATGAAGAGTTTGCTAATGTACTTAGAAAATCTAAAAAACCCGTTTATTTGATTGCAAACAAAGCAGAAACGCTAGAAAGGCATAATCAGGCAGCAGAATTTTATCAACTCGGATTCTCTGAAATATTCCCTATTTCTTCTCAAACAGGCACAGGAACAGGTGAACTTTTAGATGCAGTAGTAGCTAATTTCAAAGAAAAAGGAGATGAAGACCCCAACGCAGGCATTCCTCGTATTGCTATTTTAGGTCGTCCAAATGTGGGCAAATCTTCATTTTTGAATGTTTTATTAGGAGAAGAACGCACTATTGTAACTGATATTGCAGGTACAACTCGTGATGCTATTGATACACATTATACTTCTTATGGCAAAAATCTTATACTTACAGATACGGCAGGAATACGTAAAAAATCAAAAGTAAGAGAAGATATTGAATTTTATTCAGTGATGCGTTCTTTGCAGGCGTTGGAAGAGTCTGATGTATGTATTTTGATGATTGATGCCACACAAGGCGTAGAATCTCAAGATTTGAATATTTTGCATCTCGCTTTGAAAGCCAAAAAAGGGGCAATTATTATGGTGAATAAATGGGATTTAGTAGAAAAAGACACAATGACGGCAAAGCGTTTCCAAGATGAAATGATAGAAAAACTAATGCCTATTGATTATTTGCCTATTGTTTTTACGTCTGTGGTTACCAAACAACGTATTTTGCAATCTTTGGATAAGGTCGTGGAAGTATATGAAAACCGCTCAAAACGTATTCCTACTTCAAAACTCAATGATAAAATGCTTGCTGCTATTGCGCAGTATCCGCCTCCTGCAAGCAAAGGAAAGACTATTACAATTAAATATGTTACACAACTTCCTGCAAAAACGCCAACTTTTGCGTTTTTCTGTAATTTGCCACAATATTTGAGGGAAGATTATCAGCGTTATTTGGAAAATAAATTACGTGAGTATTTTGGTTTTGATGGCGTGCCAATACAGTTGTTTTTTAAGAAAAAATAAAATTGGTAACAACCAAAAAACGGCTTTGAGTGATATTCAAAACCGTTTTTTTGTGTTGAAAATTTATGTTATCTTGCAGAAAAATAACTATTTTTATGGAAACGCTTACTTTAGAACAAATTAAAATAGAATATCCTGATGAATGGGTACTTCTTGGAAATCCTGAAATTGTCGGTGCAAATGTACTTGCTGGCACAGTTGTTTTTCACAGTAAAGACAAAAGAGAAATAGCTTATAGTAGCATTGATTGGCGCAAGCATTTTGATAATGCTATCACTATTTTTACGGGTTTGCAGACCACAAAACGCAAATTTTGGTTATGAAATATTCTTTTGAATTAACAGAAACCATCAATTTAATTATTATAATTGCAGAGATAGATGGTTATGATGTTCGTTTAGCACTAGATACTGGCGCATCTGATAGTGTTATTGACCTAACTGCTTTAATGATTGCGGGTTATCATAAAAATAATATCTATGAAACTGTTGAACTAGAAACAGCAAAAGGAAGTATTTATGCTGATATTTATGTTATTAAAGAAATGAAAGCATTAGGAATAACAAAAAATAACTTCAAAATTTGTTCGTATGATTTTTTGATAAATGGCATATTGACTGAAATTGATGGTGTTTTAGGTATAGATTTTTTCAAAAATAGAAAAATTTGCATAGACTTCACAAATTTTGAAATTACAATTACTTAAATATATTCCTTTCACTTTGTCCTTAATATATCTTTTTAAAGTTTAAATTCTTTTTATTATGGCATTTTCAGCATACAAAACACTAGAATTGGTACAAGGAAAGTACCCACAAATCATTGTAAAAAATCAAAAATTTATTCCTAATGATTTGTCAGATTTTGTTGTAAAACCCTCATTGATAGAAGAAATTGAG